>NZ_JBEZKJ010000082.1:0-37124 GCF_040651675.1 Streptomyces sp. NPDC048415
AGGTGGACGCCGTCGCATGTACCTGTCGAACTCAAGCCCCACCCAGGATCTTTGAGAAGTGATCGGGTGTTCTGTTGTGTCAGGTGAGGCCGAGAACGGTCCAGGGTGTTGACCACGAGGACGGCCTTGTCGGTGGCGAGGACGCGGACGTTGGGCACGTCGTCCGTGGCGACCGACACCGTCCGGTACCCGGTGCCCGGCGGGAACGCCTCGCTGAACCGGGAGACCAGGTCGTACATGGGCAGTTCACCGCCCCCGGCCGCGCCGTCGGTCGGCGTCCACAGGCAGCCCGCGCAGTCGGTGCCCTTCTCCTCCTCCGGGTTCCAGTAGAAACCGGAGGAGGCGCCGCCCTTGACCATGGCGATCATGCCGGCGGCCTGGACGGCGACGCGGTGGGTCTCCGACCAGCCCTTGCGGTCGTCGTTGCCGTCGGCCGGTTCGACGTAGTACTCGGCCCACCACAGCGGCAGATCGCGGGTCTGTGCGCGCACCCACTGGCCGACGGCCGTGAGCTTGTCGGTGGCCGCGAACTCGCCGGGCAGCAGGTCGTCGTCCTTGGTGTAGCTGGAGCCGTCCACGACGACGAAGTCGGCGCCCGCCTTGTTCTTGTTCCAGTAGGCGAAGGCGTCGAGGACACGCTGGTCCATGGCGCCCCAGGTGCCCTTCACGGTCGTGGACGCGTCCTGCGTCTGACGCGGGTCGAAGCTGTCCATGACCAGGTAGGGACCGCCCACCATGATGTCCTTGTTCACCTGCTTCAGCGCCTTGTAGACCAGGTTGTAGAGCTCGGTGTAGCCCTCGTAGTCCCAGCGGCCCTCGCTGTCGTTCCAGAAGCCCTTGAACTCGTTCCAGACGATGAAGTGCCGTACGTCCGGATAGCGCTTGGCGACGGTCGCGGCGAGCGCGGCGAAGTCCTTGTAGTGGGCGCGGTCCGGGGCCGTCTCCAGGGCGCTCTGGCTCCAGTCGGTGTCGCCGGACTTGCCGCCCTTCATCCAGTCCGGGGAGCAGCACAGGGTGACGGTCGGGGTGCCGCCGGACTTGCGCATGAAGTCGATACGGCGGTCCATCCCGGAGAAGTCGTACCGCCCCTTGGACGGTTCGGGGTTGCCCGCGCCCCAGCCCATGATGTGCTGGTTCTGCGGCAGCGGCCGCTTCTCCAGCAGCCCCTCGACGCGCTCCGTGGCGGTGTCGCTGCCCTCGTCGGCGCTGAACTGGGTGTGGGTGAAGCCCCAGCCCACCTCCGGCTGCGGCGTCTGGGGCGGGGTGACCGGTGTGCCGTGCACCTTGTCCCCGTCGCGGGTCGTGCCCGCGGTGCTCCCGCCGTTCCCCGGCAGGGTGTTCAGCAAGGTCACCACCAGGGCCAGCGCGGCCACACCGACGCCGAGCAGCGCGGTGAGGCGCCACCGTCGTGCCCCCGAATTCCACCCATGACGTCCCATCATGGGCAACAGTAACGGCGGGTCTCTGCCGTAGGACAGATCCCGAAGTGCACAGCCCTGCTGCATTTTCCGGGGCCTGTGACACAAGCGGCTTCGCCGCGGGCCCCCGGGCCGCCGGCCGAAGGGCGGTGAGCTGGGGTCCCTCTGACGGGAACACCAGGACAGGCTGCGGAAATCCAGTGCACGAGCCCCCTTGGTGACGGATCATGGCGGCATGTCTGCGAACCCACACGACGCTCTGCCGATCCGGCTCAACGTCGACGACAGCGACTCGCCGTCGGACGTCGTCGACGCGCTGTTCCTCGGCCGCTTCGCGACGGGCGAGCAGCCGCACTCGCACGCGGCGAACATCGACCGCGTACGGTCCGGGGCGACGCTGCTCCCGCCGGGCGCCCGCGTGCTGCGCTCCGCGCGCGACGACGACCGCAGCGCGACGCTCGCCGAGGGCGACGGCTGGACCCTGCTGGTGTCCCGCTGGAACCGCGGCGCCGACGTCACGGTGACCGCGACCAGCGCGGAGCTGGCCGAGAAGGTGCTCAGCCAGGCGACGGACGGCGCGGCGGACGAGCCGGAGCCGCAGCCGGAGAACGTGACTATGGGGTTCTGGTACGTGTCACCGCGCCGGGGCCCGCACCGCACGACCCGCCAGATCTCGGCCGGTACGTGGGAGGAGGTCCGCCCCAATTACACGGGACCGGTGGCGGACGCGATGGACCGCCTGATGAAGACGACCCCGGAGGACATCGCGGGCCGGCTGCTGCTGTTGCACGGTCCGCCCGGCACCGGCAAGACGTCCGCCCTGCGCACACTGGCCCGCTCGTGGCGCGACTGGTGCCAGGTCGACTGCGTCCTGGACCCGGAGCGGCTCTTCTCGGACGTCGGCTATCTGATGGACATCGCGATCGGCGAGGAGGACGGCCCGGGCAAGGGCCGCTGGCGGCTGCTCCTGCTCGAGGACTGCGACGAGCTGATCCGCGGCGAGGCCAAGCACACGGCGGGCCAGGCGCTCTCCCGGCTGCTCAACCTCACGGACGGACTGCTCGGCCAGGGCCGCAACGTCCTCGTGGGCGTCACCACGAACGAGGACCTGGAGCGCCTGCACCCCGCCGTCGTCCGGCCCGGCCGCTGCCTCGCCCGGATCGAGGTCGGGCCACTGACCCGCCGCGAGTCGGTCAACTGGCTGGGCACGGAGGAGGGCGTCGCGCGCGAGGGCGCGACCCTGGCGGAGCTGTACGCGCTGCGCCGGGGGACGACTCCGACGTCCGTACCGGATCAGCGGGAAGGCGCGGACGCGGGGCTGTATCTGTAGCCGCGGCACGCTCCGCAGGGTGCTTTGATGGGGGTATGACCCTGTTCGTCGGCACGTCGGGGTGGCAGTACAAGGACTGGCGCGGTGTCCTCTACCCCGACGGACTGCCCCAGCGGCGCTGGCTGGAGGAGTTCACGGCGCACTTCGCCACGGTCGAGATCAACAACGCCTTCTACCGGCTGCCGTCGCGGGAGACCTTCGAGAACTGGCGGGAGCGCACGCCGGGCGACTTCGTCGTGACCGTCAAGGCGAGCCGCTATCTGACCCACATCAAGCGGCTGCGCGACCCCGAGGAACCGGTGCACCGGCTGATGAGCCACGCCGCGGGACTCGGCGACCGTCTCGGCGCCGTCCTGCTCCAGCTTCCGCCCACACTGCGGGCGGACCCCTCCCTCCTGGACGACTGCCTCGCCCGCTTCCCGTCCGGCACGCGGATCGCGGTCGAGCCGCGCCACGACTCGTGGTGGACGGCCGAGGTGCGCGAGGTGCTCGAGTCCCGCGGCGCCGCCCTCTGCTGGGCCGACGTGCTCTCCCGGCCGGTGGCCCCGCTGTGGCGTACCACCGACTGGGGCTACGTCCGCTTCCACGCGGGCCGCGCCCGGCCCTGGCCGCGCTACGGCCGGCAGGCCCTGACGACCTGGGTACACCGGATCGCGGACCACTGGCCCGACGACCACGACGTGTACGCGTACTTCAACAACGACCCGCACGCGGCGGCGGTCCACGACGCATCAGCCTTCGCCCACGCAGCAAACGCCGCAGGCCTGACCACCACGCGCACTCCGAAGCACTTGCGGGCAAGAGTCAGCCCCTCCGGCGTTTGAGGAGCGGGGGCAAAATCAGCCCCTCCGGCGTTTGAGGAGCGGGGGTCCAGGGGGCAGCGCCCCCTGGCGGGGTCTGGGGCGAAGCCCCAGGTACGGGACGGGTAGGGGCGGAGGGGGCGAAAACCCTGCCGAACTCAGCGCGCCGGTCACGGCACGCCGCCGACGCGGGCCGTTTCGGCGCGGGGGTGGCGCGGGCGTTTCGGCGCGACGGCAGCGCGCGCGTTCGGCGCGACGGCAGCGCGGACGTTCGGCGCGACGGCAGCGCGGGCATTCGGCGCGACGGCAGCGCGGGCATTCGGCGCGACGGCAGCGCGAGCCGTCCCGGTACCGCCGTGGTGCGGGCCGTCCCGGCACCGACCCCCCCTACCCCCCATAGGCCGCCCGCAGGGCATCCCGTGCCGCGTCCAGCGCGGCCGGCTCGGCAAGGCCAAGGCGCCGCACCCGCTCGGCATAGGCCTGCGCAGCCGACGCGGCCTCACGTTCCGCGGCCGACCCGGCGGCAGCCACGAACGTCCCGTTGCGCCCCCGCGTCTCGATCACCCCGTCCCCCTCCAGCGCCCGGTACGCCTTGGCGACAGTGTTGGCCGCGAGGCCGAGCGACTCGGCGAGGCCGCGCACCGTGGGCAGCTTGTAGCCGACCGGCAGCGCGCCGGACCGGGCCTGCTCGGAGATCTGGGCACGCACCTGCTCGTACGGCGCGGCTCCCTCAGCGATGTGGATCTTCAGGGTCACGGAGCGATTGTCCCGTACCCACCGGAAAATGAGAGGCATCCGCACACACCCCACGCGTAGCGTGCGACTTCATGACAATGATCGTTCGCGACGTCCGCCCCGGCGACGAGCGGGATGCCGAGGGCTTCGCCCGGGTCCGCACCCTCGCCCTCCCCTTCGTGCTCTACACTCCCGCCTCCGTCGCATACGACGTCACACAGGCTCATCCCGACGCCCACTACCGCCCCCTGCTCGCAGAGCGGGACGGCAAGCCGGTCGGCACGGCCCAGGTCGGCATCGCGTACGACAGCCCGGATCCGGGGCAGGGCTATCTCAATGTGTACGTCGACCCGGCCCACACGCGGGAGGGCGCGGGGGCGCTCCTGGTCCGCGCCGCCGAGGAGCACCTGGCGTCCCTCGGCGCGACAAAGCTCTTCGCCTGGGTCCTGGACGAGCCCGGCAACCGCGCCTTCGCCGAGCGGCACGGGTACCGCGCGAGCCGCTCCGCGCAGTTTCTCCGCCTGGACCTGGCGGGCGGCACCCTTCCGCCGCTCCAGGAGCTCCCGCCGGGCGTGGAACTGCGCACGGGTTCGGACTTCGCCGACGACCCACGCCCGCTGTTCGCCCTGGACGCGGAGACGATGGCGGACGAACCCGGTGACATCGCCCATGAGTTCACGGACTACGAGGCCTGGCTCCAGGACACCTGGAAGCATCCGCTGTTCAGCCCCGAGCTGACTTCGGTGGCGATCGTCGACGGCCGCCTCGCCGCGTTCAGCGCCGCCCGCACGGACGGCGGCACCCGCTACGGCACGGTGATGACAGGCACCGGGAGCGCCTTTCGTGGGCGCGGCCTCGCCAAGCTCGCCAAGAACGACTCCCTGCACCGGGCCCGAGCCGCCGGATACACGGAGGCGTTCACGGGAAACGACAGCGACAACGAACCCATGATCGCGATCAACAAGTGGTTCGGCTACGAGATCTGCGCCACGGAGGTGCGCTATGTCCGCGAACTCGACTGACCGGCCGAGCTCCTTGGAGGTCGTCCTTCTCAAGTACGGCCGTACGAAGATCAGTTACACCGCCGAGCTGCTCGAGGACGACGGCAACCGCGTCACCGTACGCGCGCCGTGGGCGGGCGACGCGGTCCGCGACTTCGGCTTCGTACGGTTCGAACAGGGCGATGTCTTCACCGAGTACTACTGGCGGGACCGCTGGTACGCGGTGAAGGAGGTCCGTGACGCCGAGGGTGTGCTGAAGGGCTGGTACTGCGACATCACCCGCCCGGCCGCCGTCTCGGGCGGCGAGCTGATCGTGGAGGACCTCGACCTGGACCTGTGGCGCTCGGCCGACGGCAAAACCGTACTCCGCCTCGACGAGGACGAATTCGCGGCAAGCGGCCTCACGACCACCGACCCAGAGGCCGCGACCGCCGCCGAGAACGCCCTGACCGAACTGGAACGCCTGGCCCTCGAGGGCGGCTTCGAGGCCCTGCTGGACTAGCGACCGGCCCGCGGGCAGGGGCGCTGCCGATCACCGTCTCACAGGACACCCACCACCGCATACCGCTCGTCCTCGACCTCCCGCCCCCACAACCGCGCGTCGTCCGACAACGGCTCCAGGCGAACCTCGGCCACCAGGGGTTTCAGGAAGCCGGCCAGCCGCTCGGCGGATATGCCGACCGGGCTCACGCTCCCCCACACGCCCTCGACGAGCACGAGCCGCCCTCCGGGGCGCAGGAGCCCGCGCCAGTGCCGCAGGACGCGCTCGGGGTCGGGCAGCGCCCACAGGACATGGCGGCCGAGCACGACATCGAACCGCTGCTCGCCGACGGGCGGCGCCACCGCGTCACCGATGAGGAACACGGCGTCACGGCCGGCCAGCTTCGCGCGGGCGAGGTCGACCATGCGCGGCGAGAGGTCGACCCCGGTGACCCTATGCCCCCGCTCGGACGCGAGCAGTGACAGGCTGCCGGTGCCGCAGCCCACGTCGAGGACGTCGGACGCGGGCTCGGGCAGCCACGCCCGCAGCCGGACCGCCCAGGCCTCGCGCACGGCGGGGTCGCGCAGGCCGTGGTCCGGCTCGTCGTCGAACGTGACGGATTCCGCGTTCCAGTCGACGCCCGGCCCTGGATTCATGTCACTGTTACTCGTCATGCGCCCCAGGGTGACACCCGCCACTGACAGTCGATTCGTGACAGCCGCCACAGACAGATCGCGACCGATGAGGAACTCTCCCGGAAAGGGTCTACCTCCGTACAAACGCGGAACCCGGGTAGGCACAAGGAGGCAGCCATGCGCCGTGTGATCGTGCAGAAGCCCCTGAGGAAGTCGGACTCCCGCCGTGTCCGGGACGAGGCCGACGAGCGTCCGGCCGAGCGCCCGGAGGTCCGAAAGGACATCGCGCGCACATGGTGGCCGGACGGGTGAGCCACTACGACCACCACCAGCACAAGAACCGTCAGACCAGCCGCTTGCGGTAGTGCACACGGTCGTACGGGCCCTCCTTGCGGCGTTCCACGACCTCGTACCCGTGCTTCGGATAGATCTCCTGGTTCTCCCACATCATCGCGTTCGTGTAGAGCCTGATCTCGGGCAGTCCGAGCGCACGCGCGCGTGCGTCCACGAAACGCAGCAACCGCCGCCCGACGCCCTTGCCATGGGCGTCGGGGCGCACGGCGATGACGTCGAGGTACAGATGGTCCTCGCGCTCCTCGACCACCACGAGCCCGGTCACCGGCTCCCCGGTGACGAACACCCGTCCCGCGGCCACGTTCGCCGCGTGGTCCGCCTCCATGGGCACCGGAACCAGCCCGATGCGCTCGATGTAGGGCTGGAACGCCGCGTCGACGACGGCCTTCACGACGGGTACGTCGTCGGCGACGGCCAACCGGATCTGCTCATCTGTCATGCCGTACACGCTACTTACCTGATCGCAGCCTGAGCACTCCCTTAACGCGGCCATAAGGATCTCCCTCACCCGCCTCCAGCAGGCGATTTCCCGGTTTCTCGGGGCTAGTTTGCTGATCGCCCCCACGGGGTTCACCCCACGCGCCGAGGACCGTTCCGAGGAGTTCCCTCATGTCTGCACGCCGCAAGGCCGCCGCCGTCGCCGCCGTCGGCATCGCCCCGCTCGCCCTGACCGCGCTGGCCGCCGCGCCCGCGTCCGCGCACGGCTCGATGGGGGACCCCGTCAGCCGGGTCTCGCAGTGTTACGCGGAGGGCCCCGAGAGCCCCACGTCGGACGCGTGCAGGGCGGCGGTCGCGGCGGGCGGCACGCAGGCGCTCTACGACTGGAACGGCATCCGCCTCGGCGACGCGAACGGGCGGCACCAGACGCTCATCCCGGACGGCAAGCTGTGCAGCGCGAACAACGACGAGTTCAAGGGGCTCGACCTGGCGCGCTCCGACTGGCCGGCGACCGGCGTGAACAGCGGCTCGTACACCTTCAAGTACCGCGTGACCGCCCCGCACAAGGGCACGTTCAAGGTGTACATCACCAAGGCCGGTTACGATCCCGCACAGCCGCTCGCCTGGGACGACCTGGACCTGGCGCACCCCGTGGCGACGGCCACCGACCCGGTTGCCTCGGGCGGCTTCTACTCCTTCTCCGGCACTCTCCCGGAGCGCTCCGGCAAGCAGCTCCTGTACGCGGTCTGGCAGCGCTCGGACAGCCCGGAGGCGTTCTACTCCTGCTCCGACGTCTCCTTCGGCGGCGGCAACAGCAACAGCAGCGGCAGCAGTTCATCGAGTGGCGGCTCGTCGAGCGATGCCTCGCCGGCCCCTGCCGCCTCCGCACCCTCCGACCAGCAGATCGAGGACGGCAGCGACAAGTCGACCGTCGAGCACCAGGGCCACGGTGACGACGACGCCAGTACGTCGGCGGAGCCGACGACGGGTGCGAGCGCGGCCGGGGGCGGCAGCACGGACGCCGCGAACCAGCCGGGGGCGGCCGGTTCCTCGTCGCACCTCGCCGAGACCGGCGGCGACTCCACCACGTCGTACATCGCTATCGGCGGATCGGCCGCCCTGGCTCTCGGCGCCGCGGCACTGTTCGCCTCGGTCCGGCGCCGTGCCGTGTCCGGTGGCCGCCACGGCCGCTGAGGCAGTGGGCTGCGGGGGCTGTCCGGCGGCTCAGGCCGGACAGCCCCCGGCGGTGTGCTCAGCTGAACGCGGAGGCGCAGGTGGTCGCTTTGGCGTGGGCGGGGTCGAGAGCGTTCGCCACCTCGTGGTAGGCGATGCGGTCGAAGAGTCCGATCGCCACGTGTTCGGAGAGGTCGAGCCCGCACAGGTCCTGCAACAGGACATTGTGGACGTCGGATCCGCTCAGGAACTGCGCGCTGTACGGCGTGGCCACCTCGTCGTACTTGGTGGCGATGACCGTGTAGTGGACGCCCGCGACGGTGTCGCCGCCGGCGTTGAGCTTGGTCAGGAACGCGGATCCGGCGACCTGGTCCGCGAGTCCCGGGGTGGCCGCCGACAGCAGGTCCTCGGCGCCCGGGAAGTACGGCAGCAGGTTGGCGAGGCCGCTGAGGGTGGTGCCGTGGTTGTCGGGCGCGATGCCGACGAGGGCGTTCACCTTGGTGGCTCCGCCGAGGAACTTGAGGTAGTAGCGGGGCATCATGCCGCCCTGCGAGTGGCCGACGAGGTCGGCCTTGGCGGCGCCGGTGGCGGCGAGCACCTTGTCTACGAAGACCTGGAGCTGTCCGGCCGACTTGTCGATGGGGCCGAGGCCGTTGAAGAGCGGGACGCCGGTCAGTTGCCCGTAGTCGAGGGAGTAGACGCAGTACCCGCGGCTCTCCAGATAGGGCGCGAGAGCCAGCCAGTTGTCGACGGAGTTCCCGAAGGTGCCGTGGACGAGGACGACGGGGCGGGGGTGGGTGGCGGACGGCTTGCAGGAGTAGTTGTTCCAGCCACTGCTGGGAGCGGAATCGGCTCGGGCGGTGGCGGCGGGGACGACAGCGACGGCGGCGGTGAGGAGCAGGGCGGTCAGGGGTCTGAGCACTCGCTTCCAGGGCAGCATCGGGTGATCTCCTTGCGGCTCAAGGGAGTTGCGACGACATACGCCCTGTGATCCGGATCACGAGGATGCTGTTCACTCGTCAAGTTACGGGCGAGTAGCGCACGTGTGAAGTTACGCGCGAGTAAAAACTTCCAGTGGTAACCAAATGCGGCAGGAGTGGTCGACGAACCGTCACCAGGCGGGCTTGATGGGACCGTAAGGCGCGATGCGGACCAAACGGTCACGCAACACGCGCATTTCACCCTCGCCCAGCAGTTCGCCCCACGCCCGCACGGCGTCGGCGGCGGCCTCTTCCGCCGCACGGGTGCAGGCCCAGCCGCGCTCGGTGAGCACGACCAGCCGGGCGCGCGCGTCATCGGGATGCGGGCGCCGCTCGACGTACCCCTTGCGGACCAGCTCCTCGACGAGCTGACTGGCGGCCTGCTTGGTGAACCCGAGGTGAGCGGCGAGGTCGGTGACCGTCGCGCCGTCGGGGGCCAGGTGGGTGAAGGCGAAGCCGTACGCGGGCCGCCCCTCGAACCCGCGGGCCACGACACCGTCGTTGATGCGACGGGTCAGCTCGCCCGCGGCGGCGAGCAGGGCGGCGGACAGGGCCATGGCTTCGGAGTTCTGCACGCATGCATTGAAACACCCTTGACGGATTGGTCAAGCAGCTTGACTATGGGGTCATATAGTCAAGCTGCTTGACCAATAACCCGGAGGCAACCCATGCCCGTCATCCGCTCGTCCGAAGCCGTCGTCCACGAGATCCACGGCGCCCGTTTCGTCTCGTACGCCACTCCCCTCAGCGGCAGCAAGGAGCTGTGCGCCTGGCGCGGTGAGATTCCCGCGGGGACCAAGGCCCCACTGCACACCGTCAACTGCGAGGAGATCTTCCACCTCCTCTCCGGCGAACTGCTGATCACGCTGGACGGCCGCACCGAGCGCGTCACCGCCGGCGACACCGTGATCATCAACCCGGGCGCGACCCTGGGCGTCGAGAACCCGACCGGACAGACCGCGGTTTCCTGGGTCACCACGTCCATCGGCCTTCGTGCGGAGCTGGCCGACGGCTCGGTCATCACTCCGCCGTGGGCCAACTAGCACAGGTCACGCGGCCAGCGTCCCCGGCCCGATCACATGCGGTCCGAACTTCGCGCGTGCCCGGTCCGCCACCTCCTCGATACGGCGTGCCTTCTCGTCCACGGGGTCGAAGGTGAGCTGGTGGGAGGCCTGGCCGGCGGGGGTCAGACCCTCGGCGCGCAGGGCGATCGCGCGGACCCGGGCGCGCTGGAGGCCGAGTGCCTCGTACATGCGGTACGCGGTGTCGGTGAGCGCCGGCGAGTGAGCGGTCGGCTCCTCGAGGGTGCGGCTGCGGGTGGTCGTGGAGCGGTCGGCGTAGCGCACGGTGAGGGTCACGGTGCGGCAGACCTTCTCCAGGGCGCGCAGCCGGGTGCCCAGTTCCTCGGCGGCGGAGAGCAGCGCGCGGCGATGCCGTGCGGGGTCCAACTCGTCGCGGGGGAAGGGGCGTTCGGCGGCAAGAGAGCGCGAGGTGGCATTCGGTACGACCCGGCCGCGGTCGATGCCGGACGCCTTCTCGTGCAGCTCGCGTCCGGTCCGGGCGCCGGTGAGGCGTTGCAGCGTGGGCAGGGGCGCGGCGGCGACCTTGCCGATGATGTCGAGGCCGTACTCGCACAGGGTGCGGGCGGTGGCGCCGCCGACGCCGGGCAGCGCGGCGACGGGCCGTTCGGCGAGGAACTCCGCGACGGCGTCGGGCTCTTCGGGTACCGCCCGGGTCACCCCGGGCGCGGCGTCCCGCAGGGCCATCCGGGCGAGCATCGGCCCCGGCCCTGCGCCGATCGCGCAGTCGATCCCGTACCGGGCGAGTGCCCGCACCCGGATCAGCGAGGCGAGCTCCACGGCATCGCGCCCGAAGTACCGCTCGGCGCCCCGCAGATCGAGCAGCGCGCCGTCGGGTGGCAGCGCCTCGATGACGGGGGTGAACTCCTCGAGCAGTTCAAGGAGCCCGGGCAGGGCAGCCTCGTACATCGAAGGCAGTTGGAAACGTACGCAGAGGATGGTCATCCCGCACTCCCCGGACTCTGGTGCCACAACTTCTTTCCTCCCGCGGGCCCTTCGCCCGCGGGACGCAGGTCGGCCCAGGGGTGCATCACATACCCCGTGGGCATTCGGATCTGCCGGTTCTCCTTCGTGCCGCCGCTCGGCTCGGGCAGGGGCTCGGCCAGCCGTGCCGCCACCACATCGAGGCCGCCCTCCCGGCGCAGCTCGACGAGTTCGGCGAGATTCCAGGCCGCCGCGCCCACCACGCTGAGGCTGCGCGGGCCGCGGCGCTGCACCACTCCACGCACCAGCAGCAGCCAGGAGTGGAAGACGGTGTGGGCGCAGGTGTCGTGGGAGTCGTCGAAGAAGGCGAGGTCGACCAGGCCGGTGCCGTCGTCCAGGGTGCTGAAGATGACCCGCTTGCCGGAGCGGATCGGCGGGGTCTGGGTGGCCGCCTTGGCACCCGCGACCAGGACCGTCTCACCGTGCCGCGCCTCCCGCAGCCGGCGTGCCGTGATCACGCCCAACTCCCCCAGGAACTCCCGGTGGTCGTCCATCAGATGGCGCGAGGCGTCCATGGAGAGCACACCCAGTTCGGCGCTGAGCCTCTCCGCCGAGGAGAGGTCGGGCAGCCCGGCGGAGGCGGTCTTGCGCCCGCCGGACAGCGGGAGTTGGTCCCCGCGCCCGCCTCTGGATCCCCGGTGCAGTTCGGTCAGGTGCAGTTGCAGATCACGGCGGTTGGCGCCGAACGCGTCCAGCGCGCCGACCTGTGCCAGCCGCTGGGCAAGCGGACGGCTCGGCCGGGCCCGCTCCCAGAAGTCGAGCAGCGAGGCGTACGGCTGCCCGTCCGCGATCCGCGCGGCCTCGGCCTCACTGATGCCGTGCACATCGGAGAGTGCCAACCGCACACCCCACACCCCAGATTCAGACACCAGTTCGATACGGTGGGCGACCGCCGACCGGTTCACGTCCAACGGCAGGATCGGCACCCCGCGCCGCCGCGCGTCCGCCAGCAGCAGCCGCTTCGGGTACATCCCGGGGTCATGGGTGAGCAGCCCCGCGTAGAAAGCGGCGGGGTGATGGGCCTTCAGCCACGCCGACTGGTACGTCGGTACGGCGAAGGCGACCGCGTGCGCCTTGCAGAAGCCGTACGAGCCGAAGGCCTCGACGATCTCCCAGGTGCGCGCGATGGTCTCGGCGCCGTACCCCTTCGCCGCCGCGTGCTGCGCGAACCAGAAGCGGATCCGCCCCTGCGACTCGGGGTCGGAGAGCCCGCGCCGCACCCGGTCCGCCTCGTCGCGCCCGCAGCCGGTCATGATGTCGACGATGTCGATGATCTGCTCATGGAAGACGACGACGCCGTACGTCTCCTTCAGCGGTTCCTCCAGGTCAGGATGCGGATAGCGGACCGGCGCCCGGCCGTGCCGCGCCTCGATGAACGGCCGCACCATGTCGGCCGCGACCGGACCGGGCCGGAAGAGCGAGATGTCGACGACGAGGTCGTGGAAGGTCGCGGGCTGCAGGCGCCCGACCAGGTCCCGCTGCCCCGGCGACTCGATCTGGAAGCAGCCCAACGTCTCGGTGGACTGGATGAGTTGGTACGTCGCCGGGTCACCCGGCGGCACCGCGTCGACGTCCACCCGGTCCCCCGTCGCCCGTTCCACCTCGGCCACCGCGTGCGCCATCGCGGACTGCATCCGCACGCCCAGCACATCGAGCTTGAGCAGCCCGAGGTCCTCGACGTCGTCCTTGTCGAACTGCGACATCGGAAAGCCCTCGCCGCTGGTCGGCATGACCGGCGTACGGGCGAGCAGGGAAGCGTCGGAGAGGAGTACCCCGCACGGGTGCATGGCGACGCCGCGCGGGAGGGCGTCGAGGGCCTCGGTCAGCTCCCAGAGCCTGCCGTACTTCTCCTTCTCCCCCGCCAGCCGGCGCAGTTCGGGCAGCTCGTCCATCGCCGCCCGGGCGTCGCGGGCGCGGATGTGCGGGAAGGACTTGGCGATCCGGTCGATGTCGGCCGGGTCCAGGGAGAGGGCGGCGCCCACGTCACGGATGGCGTGCCGGACCCGGTAGGTCTCGGGCATCGCGACCGTCGCGACCCGCTCGGTGCCGAACCGGCCGATGATCGCGCGGTAGACCTCGAGGCGGCGCGCGGACTCCACGTCGATGTCGATGTCGGGCAGCACCGCGCGACGCTTGGACAGGAAGCGTTCCATCAGCAGCCCGTGCTCGACGGGGTCGGCGTGCGCGATGCCGAGCAGGTGGTTGACGAGGGAGCCCGCGCCGGAGCCGCGCGCGGCCACCCGGATGCCCATCTTCCGTACATCGTCCACGACTTGAGCGACCGTCAGGAAGTAGGAGGCGAAGTTGTGGTGGGCGATGATGTCCAGCTCTTGGTGCATCCGCTCCCAGTACGCGCTCTTGCGGTCATAGCCGCGCAGCATCATGCCCGCCGCCGCCCGGGAGGCCAGGGTGCGCTGGGCGGTGCGGCGGTCCGCGCCGACGAGGTGCGGTTCGGGGAAGTGGACGGTGCCGATACCGAGGTCGTCCTCGGGGTCGACGAGACACTCGGCCGCGGTGGCCTGGGTCTGTTCGAGCAGACGGCAGGCGGTGTCACGGCGGTAGCCCGCGGACTCGACGATCCGTTCGGCTGCGCTCAGCATGGCGGCCTCGCCCTTGAGCCAGGCCTCCCCGGAGTCCAGCTCGCGCCGGGGGTCGACGGGGACGAGACGGCGGGCGGCGTCCAGGACGTCGGCGACCGGGCCCATGCCGGGGTCGGCGTACCGGACGGCGTTGCTGAGCACCGGGCGCACCCGCTGCTCGGCGGCGAAACCGACGGTGCGGGCGGCAAGGCGCAGAGAGCCGGGACCGGTGCCGGTGCGGCCGTGCCACACCGCTTCGAGGCGCAGGGCGTCGCCGTAGGTCTCCCGCCAGGGCGCGAGCAGCTTCGCGGCCCGGTCGGGGCGCCCGGCGGCGAGTGCCCGGCCGACGTCGGAGGCGGGGCCGAGCAGCACGGTCAGGCCCTCGGCGTGATTGTCCGGCCAGGGCAGCAGCGGCCGTCCGCCCTCGCTGCCCGCGTGCGCCGCCGTGACGATTCTGCAGAGGTCGGCCCAGCCTGCCGCGCCGTCCCGGGCGAGGAAGGTCGCGCGGGGTGTCGACTCGTCGATGAAGGCACCGCCGCGCACCGGGGCCCGGCGCCGCTCTCCCCGTACAGGCTCCCCGACCGCGAGCTCCGCCCCGAACAGCGGACGGACGCCCGCCTTCGCGCAGGCCTTGGCGAAGCGGACCGTGCCCGCGAGGGTGTCCCGGTCGGTGAGGGCGAGGGCGTCCATGCCCCGCTCGGAGGCGCGCTCGGCCAGCCGCTCCGGGTGCGAGGCCCCGTATCGCAGGGAGAACCCGGAAACGGTGTGCAGATGCGTGAATCCTGGCACACGCACCTCCCGTTACCCGTGAGTACCCGTGAGCCCGATCCGGGCTCTCGAACATTCGTTCCAACTGCCTCACCCCCACCATAGACCAATTTTCGAACCCTTGTGCGACATCCGTTCGGACCCGTCCCACCTGCGCAAATGCCGTACGGCCCCGACCGTGAGGGCATGATCCGGACAGCCGACGCCGACGCCCCGCACGAGCGCGGGCGGCGCCTTTCCGCTGCCGATGCTGCCGCCGTTCTGGAAGGCGATCGGGCCGGCCCTGCCGCCGGGCGCGGGCACCTGGTCGGCCCGCTCGATCGCGTACTTCAAGGGCAACGACATGACCGGTCCGATGCTGGTGCTGTCGGCGTGGGCGGTGGTGGGAAGCGCGGTGGCGCTCCTCGCGGCCGCACGGCGCGAGAGGCGCCACGGCGCGGCTCTGCCCACGTAGGTCTCGTAGCACGCGAAAATCCCGCCCCCGCGACATGCGCGGGGGCGGGACTTCGTCGGTCGGTGAGCCGTCAGCCGATCTGGGCGCCGAAGGCCGAGAGCGCCTCGGTGACCGGCTGGAAGAAGGTCTCGCCGCCCGAGGTGCAGTCGCCGCTGCCGCCGGAAGTGAGGCCGATCGCGGTGTCGCCGGAGAAGAGCGAACCGCCGCTGTCACCGGGTTCGGCGCAGACGTCGGTCTGGATGAGTCCGTTGACGATGTCGCCGTTGCCGTAGTTCACGGTGGCGTCCAGGCCGGTGACCGTGCCGTCGTGGACGTGGGTCGTCGAACCGCTGCGGGTCACCTTCTGGCCGACGGTCGCGTCGCCCGCCTTGGTGATGGCCTGCGAGGAGCCGTTGTAGAGGTCGACCTGGCTCGGGTGGTCGACGTTCGCGGTGTACTTGACCAGGCCGAAGTCGTTGTCCGGGAAGCTGGACTGCTCGTTCGTGCCGATCTGGTTGCCGCTGGAGTCCGACCAGGTGGAGATCGCCTCGGTGCAGTGCCCGGCCGTGATGAAGTACGGCTGCCCGCCCTTGACCACGTTGAAGCCGAGCGAGCAGCGCCCGCCGGAACCGCTGATCGCGTCGCCGCCCGCGACGAAGGGCTTGAACTCCCCCTGACTGCGCTGGAGTTCGGCCTTCGATCCGAGGCCGTCGACGACCTTGGTCAGCTTCTCGAGAGCGGCACCCTTCACCGTACGGTCGGCGGTGACGACGACCTTGTTGGTTCCCGGGTCGGTCGCCCAGGACGTGCCGGGAATGGTCGCGTCCTCCTTGAGTGTCGTACGGGCGCTCTTCAGCTCGGCGAGGGAGTTCTCGACGATTCTCGCCTTGGCGCCGGCCGCCGCGACGGTCTTGGCCGCGCTCTCGTCGAGCACGTTGACGACGAGGTGCTGCGACTTCGCGTCGTAGTACGTTCCCGCCGCGTCGGCGCCCAAGTCCTTGCCGAGGGTCGAGGCGAGCTTTCCGGCCGCCGCGATCGAGAGCGTGTGCGGCGTGGAGACGGTCGAGGTCTCGCTCGCGTTCGCAGTCTGGAAGGTGACTCCCGCGGCGACGAGTGCGGCGATGCCCGCACCCGTCATGACGGCACGCCGTTTGGGTATGCGTCGGTGCTTCAACTCACGTCCTCCTGTGGGGGGTCGGTCGGGGAGGCCGTGGGGACCTCCGGGACCGGAAGGCGTACGGACATGAACCCGGCGCACGACAAAAAAGCCGCGTCACGCCGCGTCCACGCCAGTTGTTCGCGGCCTACTATCCCGAGACGCACAGGGGGTACACAAGGTCGACTTCAGGACGCGCGTACGACAACGGGCGTGCGCCCCCTACGCCTTGACTGTGTGTGGTTGCGCCACGTGGGTTCCCCGTGCAAACACCGGGTGCGCGTGACCGCTGTGCACCCTGTGAGGTCTAGTCCTGTCCGGTTTTCGATCCATCGGCGGTCTGGTCCAAAGAGGATTTCAGTGGCGGCGGTTGCTCCCGCACAGGTTGCCGACCGGCGGGTGGCGCCGGTGCGGGTGCCGGACCGGCCGACTGCTGTGCCTTCTCCAGGAAGCGCAGCAGCTCCACCGGGAAGGGCAGGACGAGGGTCGAGTTCTTCTCCGCCGCGACCGCCACCACCGTCTGCAGCAGGCGCAGTTGGAGTGCCGCGGGCTGCTCGGACATCACGCCGGCGGCCTCCGCCAGCTTCCTCGACGCCTGCAACTCCGCGTCCGCGTTGATGATCCGGGCCCGCCGCTCACGGTCGGCCTCGGCCTGCCGCGCCATCGACCGCTTCATCGTCTCCGGCAGCGATACGTCCTTGATCTCCACCCGGTCGATCTGCACGCCCCAGCCGATCGCCGGACTGTCGATCATCAACTCCAGCCCCTGGTTGAGCTTCTCGCGGTTGGAGAGCAGATCGTCGAGGTCGCTCTTGCCGATGATCGAGCGCAGTGAGGTCTGTGCCATCTGCGAGACCGCGAAGCGGTAGTCCTCGACCTGGACGACCGCGTCGGCGGCGTCCACCACCTTGAAGTAGATGACCGCGTCGACGCGCACGGTGACGTTGTCCCTGGTGATGCCGTCCTGCGCGGGCACCGGCATCGTCACGATCTGCATGTTGACCTTACGGAGCCGGTCGACGAACGGCACGACCATGGTGAACCCCGGACCGCGGACCTCCGAGCGCAGTTTGCCGAGGCGCAGCACCACGCCCCGCTCGTACTGTTTGACGACACGGGCCCCAGCCATCGCATAGACCAGCCCCACGGACGCGACGGAGACTCCCGCCGCCACCAGCTCCTCGACCATCACGGCCCCCCAGGGTCCGACGTGGGCGCATCAGGCGTGCACAGCGTGTACTTCGAAGGTAACTCGGTCACCTGAACAAGGGCGAGCCCCCGCACATCAGTTGTGTGCGGGGGCTCGCCTGCCGCTGGCTGCGGGTCTGGCCGTGCGGAAACCGTGGGGGGTGCCAGCCCGATCAGCCGGTCAGTGACCGGTGATCAGCCGACGCTCACGCCGTAGTAGCTCAGTGCCTCGGTGACCGGCTGGAAGAAGGTCGTACCACCGGAGGTGCAGTTGCCGCTGCCGCCTGAGGTGAGGCCGTAGGCGACGCTGCCGCCGTACAGCGGACCGCCGCTGTCGCCGCCCTCGGCGCAGACGGTGGTCTGGATCATCTGGTAGACCACGTCGCCGCCGCCGTAGTTGACCGTGGCGTTCAGGGCGGTGACCCGGCCGCTGTGCGTACCGGTGGTCGAGCCACGGCGGTAGACGGTCGTGCCCACGCTGGGCGTGGCGGCGCTGGAGATGGTCTGGCTGCCGACCGCGCTCGGATGGGCGATCGAGGAGTTGGTGTACCTCACCAGCGCGAAGTCGTTGGTCGGGAAGCTGTAGCTGACGTTCGTGCCCAGCGTCGTGGTGTGGCCGGAGTTGGAGTACCAGGTGGAGGCGACCTCACCGCAGTGGCCCGCGGTCAGGAAGTAGTAGGTGCTCCCGCTGTGCACGTTGAAGCCGAGCGAGCAGCGGTACTGGCCGCCGTAGATGGCGTCGCCGCCGGTGATCAGCTTCTTGAACTTGCCCGGTGTGTGCTTGATGGTGAGAGCGCCGGCGTTGCTGCCCGCGTCCTTCTTGATCTGCGCGATCTCGGTCTTCGAGACGGTGCTGTCGACGGTGACGACGACGCGGTTCGTCTTGGCGTCGACCGCCCAGGCGGTGCCCGCGACGTCGGACTTGAGTACCGACTTGTTGACACTGCTCAGCTGAGTGGTGCTGAAGGTCTGGACGTCGGACGCGTTCGCGCTGGGGATGGCGAACGCTGCCGCGGCCACGAGTCCGGTGCTCACGGCGATCAGCCGGGTCCGTCTCGTTATGCCGCTGCGGGGAGTGGTGCGCTTGATCCTCACTTTTCGTCCCTCCGAGGGGATGTCGGGGGCCCTCGTGTCGTGGGGTAGGGGCCCGTGAGGCGCAGCCGGGGGCTGCCCGTCCGGATTCCGGACAAGCCGTGCCCCTGACAAGCGCTGTGGGGGAGTATTCGGCCGCACGGCCGACCGGCGCAAGGGCGCCTTTCGGCCGTGCAGCGTTCAACTTACGTACGCCCCACGGATGTTGATCACGGGCACCTTCACAGTCCCCGGAGCCCCATAAGCCTTCGGAAGTCCCGTGAGCTTCAGCGCAGGTGGCGCTCCCCCGCGTCGATGGCCACGCCCAGCGTGTTCCCGGGTGGCGGGAAGGGGCAGAGGAAGTGGTCGGCGAAGGCGCACGGCGGGAGCACGGCGCGGTTGAAGTCCACCGTCGTACGCCCCTCGGCGTCGGGCGCCGCGGGGCGCAGGAACCGGAAGCGGTAACTGCTGTCCCCGCTGGTGGCGTCCGCGAAGACGGCCCACAGAGAGCCGTCGCTCTCGACCGACACCTGGAGCGTGAGGTCCTGATCGTCCAGGGTGAAGGCGAGGACACCGCCGAGTCCGAGGCCGCGGGCGACCCCGTCCGCGTTCTCGACGCGTACGGTGCGGTCCTCGCCGTACGGCGTGAAGTGTCCCGGCACCGACCAGCGCGCATCGTACGCAGTCGCCTCGATGCCCGCGAAGGCCCCCCGCGCGGGTGCGGCGGGGTCGTAGTCGCGTACGCCCCAGACGCCTTCGCGCACCAGGACGACGAACCGTCGCTCGCCGAGCCCGGCACGGGCTTCGGCCACCGGCCCGCGGTCGGCGTCCAGCACGACCTCGCCGGTGAAGGGCTCCCCGTCGACGCTGAGTCCGTCCTCGGCGGTCGCCGTCAGGACGACCCCGTCGTCCTTGGCCACCCACCGCCCCGGGATGTCCGGAAGTCGCCCTTCCGGGTAGTCCTCGATCCAGTGCGTGCCCGTGAGTGCGAGTGGTCCGTAAGGCGCGGACACCGTCTGGGTGCGGTGCTCGTGCCAGTGCTTCCAGTCCTCGGATGCGTCCGTCGTCATGTGATCAACCTTTCCATACGGGCTCGGCCAACCCGAGATGTGAGCGCAGCGTCGTGCCCGTGTATTGCGTGCGGAACGCGCCGCGCTCCTGGAGCAGCGGCACCACCCGGTCCACGAACTCGTCGAGGCCGCCGGGTGTCAGATGCGGTACGAGGATGAAGCCGTCGGCGGCGTCCGCCTGTACGAACTCGTCGAGTTCGGCGGCGACCACCTCCGGGGTGCCGATGAAGGACTGCCGTCCGGAAGCCTCGATGACGGTCTGCCGGATGGACAGGCCCTTCTCGCGCGAAAGGGTTCGCCATTTCTCGGCCATCGCCAAGGGGTCGGCGATTCGCAGCCACCCCTGCGCCAGGGTCGAGCCCGGATCCGGGGCGATGTCGGGGAGGGGACCGTCGGGGTCGTACGACGAGAGGTCGACGCCCCAGATCTGCTCCAGCGCGAGGATCGCGTTCTGCGGCGAGATCTGCTGCCGTCTGATCTCGCAGGCCCGCTCCTGTGCCTCGGCGGCCGTGTCACCGAGTACGACGGTGACCCCGGGCATGATCTTCAGGTCCTCGGGCGCCCGCCCGTATGTGGCGAGCCGTCCCTTCACATCGGCGTAGAACTCCTGGCCCGCCTCCAGCGTGCCGTGCCGCGTGAAGATCACGTCGGCGGCCGACGCGGCGAACTCGCGGCCCTCCGGCGAGTCGCCCGCCTGGATGACGACGGGGTGCCCCTGCGGAGCGCGCGGCACGGTGAACTCGCCCGCGATGTCGAAGTGCCGGCCCCGGTGTGCGAAGGGGCGGGGCACTCCGTCCGGTGTCCAGGAGTCCCACAACTGCCTTGCTGTCTCCACGAATTCGGCGGCCCGGGTATAGCGATCGGCCCGGTCGAGACAGCCGCCGCGCCGGAAGTTCTCCCCGGTGAACGCGTCCGAGGACGTCACCACGTTCCAGGCCGCCCGGCCTCCGCTGAGATGGTCCAACGTGGCCAGTCTGCGGGCGAGTTCATACGGCTCGTTGAAGGTCGCGTCGACCGTCGCGGCGAGGCCGATCCGCTCGGTGACGGCCGCGAGCGCGTTCAGCACGGTGATCGACTCAGGCCGCCCCACCACGTCCAGATCGTGGATACGACCCTTGTGCTCGCGCAGCCGCAGCCCCTCGGCGAGGAAGAAGAAGTCGAACAGACCGCGCTCGGCGGTGCGCGCGAGGTGTTCGAAGGAGGCGAACTCGATCTGGGACCTGGAGCGCGGGTCGGCCCAGACGGTCGTGCTGTTGACGCCCGGGACGGGGGTTCCCCCGCTCGAGCGAACTCGGGAGTGGGGGAGTGCCGCCAGGTGGATCTCTTTACGCGGACGTACGGTCATGACGCTCCCTGCGCCACGGCGTACTGGTTGGCGGGCCGGGCAAGACCCAGGTGCTCCCTGAGCGTGCTGCCGGGATAGAAGGTGCGGAAGAGGCCGCGGTGCTGGAGCAGCGCGACCGTTGCGTTGACGAGCCGTTCCAGGTCACGGCGAGGCTCGACGGGTGTGAGGTGGAAGCCGTCGGCGGCGTCGGCTCCGTGCCAGGCCGCGACCAGCTCGGCGAGGTCGACGGGGCCGCCGCGGTACAGCGGGCCCTGCGCGGTCTGCCGGGGTCCGCCGCCGCCGTGGCCCGGCTCGGCCGCGCGCTCACCGTCACCGAGGTCGATGCTGAGCGCGGCCAGAACACGCAGGCCGTCGGGGTCGCGTCCGAACTCGGCGGCGGTGTCACGCAGTTCGTTGCGGATGGCCCGCGCCTGCGCCGGGCCGACGACCCGGACGAGTGCCACGTCGGCGTACCGGGCGGCGGTCCGCCGGGCGTGCCCCTCGGTCGCGTCGACGACCCTTACGGGGTGGCCCTGCGGGGGCCGCGGCACGATCGAGGGGCCTTTCACGGAGAAGGTGCCGCCCTCGAAGTCGACGTAGTGCAGCTTGTCCCGGTCGATGAAACGGCCCGTGGCCTCGTCGCGTATCTCGGCGTCGTCCTGCCAGCTGTCCCAGAGCCGGGCGGCCACCTCGGCGACCTCACCGGCCTCCTGCCACAGCGCGTCGGCGTGCGCGGCGTGGCGCCGGCCGAACAGCCGGGCCTCCCCCTCGGTCGTCGACACGTCGATGTGCCAGCCGGCCCGGCCGCGGCTGACCCAGTCGAGGGTCGCCACGGCCGCCTGGACCTGGAAGGGCTCGGTGTGCGTGGTGGTGACGGTCGGCACCAGGCCGATCCGGCCGGTGACCGGCGCGACCCGGGACAGCACGGCGAGCGCGTCGAGCCCGGGGCGCCCGAAGGTGTCGCCGAGGGTCACGAAGTCGAGCACCCCGCGCTCCGCGAGCTGCGCCAGCTCCACGTGGGAGGCGGCGTCGTAGGCCGCCTGCTGATCGAGGGCGGCGGCCAGATGCAGTAGCGCCCGGCCGTGCGGTGCGGTCATGCGGTGAACCTTTCGGAAGTCCGGGGTTTCAGGAGGCGGGCGGGTGCGGGGCACTTAGGAGAGAGCACGGTTCAGAGCACCTTGGACAAAAACGCCCGCGTGCGCTCGTGCCGTGGCTTGTCGAGTACGTCACCGGGGGCGCCCCGCTCGACGATGCGGCCGTCGTCCATGAAGACAACGGTGTCGGCGACCTCGCGGGCGAACCCGATCTCGTGCGTGACGACGATCATCGTGGTGCCCTGGTGGGCCAAGTCCTTGATGCCGTCGAGGACTTCACCGACCAGCTCGGGGTCGAGGGCCGAGGTCGGCTCGTCGAAGAGCAGGAGCTTCGGCTCCAGGGCGAGCGCGCGGGCGATGGCGACACGCTGCTGCTGACCGCCCGAGAGCTGCCTCGGGTAGGCGTCGGCCTTCTCGGCGAGTCCGACCCGGTCGAGGAGTTTGCGCGCGGTCAGGACGGCGTCCTTGCGGGGTCGCTTCAGCGCGGAGACCGGCGCCTCGACGATGTTGTCCAGCACCGTGAGGTGCGGGAAGAGATTGAAGTTCTGGAAGACGAAACCGATCTGGGTGCGCTGTTTGAGGATCTCGCGTTCGCGCAGCTCGTACAGCTTGTCGCCGGAGCGCCGGTAGCCGACGAACGAGCCGTCGACACTGATGTGGCCCCGGTCGACCTTCTCCAGGTGGTTGATGGTGCGCAGCAGCGTCGACTTGCCTGACCCGGAGGGCCCGAGGATGACGGTGACCTCCCCGGTCCGCACCTCGAGGTCGACGCCCTTGAGCACCTCCAGCGAACCGAAGCTCTTGTGGACGGACTTGATGTCGACCATGGGGCCGGCCGCGACGGGATCGTCCTTCGCGAGTGAGGTGCTCATGGGGAGTCCTTAGGGGGGTGTGGGTGTGCTGGGCGTGGCGTCAGGCGGCGGCGCGACAGGACAGCGCGCCCAGGAAGGCCAGCGCGGCCCGCGCCGTCGCGTCGTTCTGCCGGAAGGCCGGGCCGCCGGTGCGCGGCCGGGTGAACGCGCCCGAGCCCCGGGCATCGGTGTGCGGGCCGAGCGCGAAGCGCCGGGGGTGCGGGGCGCCGGAGCGGTCCAGGATCCGTCCGTCGGCGGGGTCGACGGCGAGCAGTCCCTCCGAGGTCGCGGCGGCTCCGTCGGCGTACAGCTCGCGCAACAGTGTGTCCCGGGTGCGTTCGACCGTGGGGTGCGGCAGCCGTGCCTCGACGAGCGCGCGGGCCTCGACGGTCGCACCGGGCACGGTGGCGCTGCCGGCCCGGAAGACCCCGTCCTCGGCGGTGACCGTCATGTCGGCGCCCATGAACTGCAGGATCCCGGCGCGCGACAGCGCGAGCATCTGACGCAGCCGGGGCCCTGGCGGCCCCGACGCCAGATAGCTGAAGAAGCCGTGCCACCACGAGCCGATGTCACCGAGCCGGACCAGCTGCCCGTAGACCGAGAGCAGTCCCAGGAAGACCGCCAAGTCCTGGCTGCGCGCCGGATTGTGACGTCGCCTCAGATCTTCCTCGATATACGTCCGCAGGCCGGTCTGGAGTTCCTCGTGCGAGGTGTGCCGCACCCCGGCCAGCGGGTGGTCCAGGGCGGCCAGGTCCAGCCGGTCGGCGGGGTCGGGCACGGCGGACGCCACCAGCGCCTCGATGTCGGCGCCGTCACCGAGCGCGTACTTCTCCTCGAAGTCGCTCCAGGCGATCCGGGTGCGTTCGGGGTGCGTCGTGAACAGCCGGTGGTAGTGCGCGAACCCCAGTTCCTTCTCGACCAGCGGCCACACGTCCCGGCGGAAGTCGAAGCCCTCGGGGCGTGCCAGGAGTCCGTCGATCTCGGCGGGCCCGAAGAACCGTGGCAGCGGGGGCCGGTCGCCCGTCCAGTCGTAGCCGATCTTGGAGTGGTAGGGGACGCCGCGCCGGGAGCCGACGTACAGGATCGGCTCCCGCCCGGACGGGTGGTACGTCTCCCCTTCGTAGCGCCCGCCGCGCCCCTCGGTGAGCAGCACCATCAGGTCGACGAAGGCGAGCCCGAAGCCGCGGACGAGGACGGCTTCACCCGCCTCCAGCGCGGACAGGTCGCTGTCGGCGGTGAAGTCCGGCGGCAGATGCACCAGCCCGTGTGCGTCCGCGTACGCGGCCAACTCACGCTGCTCGTCGTCGAGTTCGGCGTCGAGATGACCGAGGGCCAGGACGACGAGGTCGGCGAGGAGCGGCAGGGGCCGACCCTCCAGCCACACCTGCTGGCGGCCCTCGCGGGGTCCGCCCACGCGCAGGGCGCGACGCGCGTGGTGGTGGACCCGGATGCCCGGCGGCAGGGCGGCCACGGCACGCTCGTACACCCAGCGCAGATACGCGCCCTGCCGGGGCCGGTCGGCGAAGGTGCGCCCGTCGAGGCTCGCCCATGCGTGCAGGGTGGGGCCTTCGAGCACCGGCCCGGCCATGTCGACCGTCTCGTCGGTGAACATCGTGACGTCCTGGGCCTCGGAGTTCATCCACAGCAGCCGCGACTGCTCCTCGCGCCAGATGCGTCCGGCGCCCGGCGGGTAGGGGTCGACGAGATGGATGTCGAGGCCTGAACCGCCGTAGAGCTCGGGCGCGTTGGCGGCGATCCGCTCCAGGAGACCGGTCCCCCTCGGCCCGGCCCCGACGATCACCAGCGACGGCCTCATCGGGTGCGCTCCGAACCGCGCGCGTAGTGCTTCTCGACGTAGTACTGGCCGACGCTGAGGACCGAGGTGACGATGACGTACCAGAGTGTGGCCACCATCAGGAGCGGCATGACCTGGTAGGTGCGGTGGTAGACGAGCTGCACCGAGTAGAGCAGGTCCTGTACGGCGATGACGCTGACGATGGAGGTGCCCTTGAGGGTGCCGATCAGCATGTTCCCGGCCGGCGGCACGATGGAGCGCATCGCCTGCGGCAGCACGATCTTCCACCAGCGGCGCCACCGGCTCAGGCCCAGTGCCTCGGCGGCCTCGATCTGACCGCGGTCGACGGAGAGGATGCCGCCGCGCACCACTTCGGCGGCGTACGCGGCCTCGTGCAGCGTGAGTCCGACGATGGCGACGGTGACCGGGCCGAGCAGGTTCACCGTCTTCACGCCGAGGATCTGCGGGTACAGCGCCCCGATGTTGAACCAGAACAACAACTGCACGAGGATCGGCATCGACCGGAAGAGCCAGACGTATCCCCAACTCACCGCGCGCAGCACGGGGTTGCTGGATAGCCGGAAGGCGGCGAGCAGGGTGCCGAGGGCGAAACCGAGCGCCATGACGACCGCGGTCAGCCAGAGTGTGAGCCACAGGCCGCGCAGTACGGAGGCCGAGGTGAAGTAGTCGCCGACGACGTCCCACTGGAACGCGTCGTTGCGCACTACGGAGTTGAGGGCGAGCCCGAGCAGGACCAGGACGACGGCGGCGGTGGTCCACAGACCGAGACGGCGCTGCGGGACGATGCGCAAGGGTGCCGCTTCGTCGGGTGCGGCCGGTGCGACCTTGGTAAGGGTGTCGGAGGACATGCGAAGGCTCCGTGAGACATCGGGTCGAACACGGTGGTGCCTTCACACGGAGCGCCGCGAGGCGCGTACGGCCGAGCCCCTCAGCAGAGCCGTCCCCTGAGACTACGGGGGCGTTTCCCCTCACTGTCAAGGCTGTCCATACTGTGAGCCTTACGTCTCATGTCAGTTGACGCGGAAACGGATGCCTGTTCCACTTGGCCCATGCATCCACAGCAGTGGCTGGTCAAGCGCTCCCACATCGACTTCGGTCGAGTGTGGTCCTCTTCCTGTTGAGCTGACCCACTGCGCGCCCGCCCGAGAGGGCGGCCTCCGCGTTTTCCGGTTTTCCCTTTCTGTGTTTCGCCCAGGCCTTCACACGCGCACCCCTCCCCTCCGCGCTTCCTTGCTCCCTGCCTTCAGGAGAACGCACGCCATGAGTACGTTCACGCGTACCCGAAATCGGTATTTTGCGTCTTTCGCCCTGCTCACTTCCACGGCACTGCTGCTCACCGCCTGCGGCTCCGGTTCCGACGACGCCGGCGGCGGCGGTTCCGCCCAAGGCGCGGCCAAGGCCGACAAGATTCCCACCACGGATGTCGTCTCGGACATCAAGAAGGACGCGGCGGCGGCTCGGCTGCTTCCGGCCGGCACCAGTTCGCTCACCGCCGCGATCAGCGTGTCCGGCTCGCCGCCCGGCACCTCCTACCTGGCGGACGGCAAGACCCTGACCGGCCAGGACGTCGACTTCGCGGACGCCGTCGCGAGGACCCTCGGCATCAAGCTGAAGCGCGAGTCGGCGAGTTTCGAGGCGATCCTGCCGGCCCTGGACAGCGGCAAGTACGACTTCGGGGCCAGCAACTTCGGCGTCACCGACGAACGCCGCAAAACCATCGACTTCGTCACCTACATCAACGACGGCCAGGGCTTCGCCACCCGCTCGGACAGCAAGCTCGCGAAGATCACCGACCTGAAGCAGCTGTGCGGCCTGAACGTCGCGACCGGCGCCGGGACGACCTTCGAGGCGACCCTCGAGGACAACAAGAAGGTCTGCGCGGACGCGGGCAAAAAGGCGTACAAGGTGCAGACGTACAGCGAGTCCGGCGCGATCTGGTCCTCGCTGCAACAGGGCCGCAGCGACATCGTGATGAGTACCATCAACGGCCTGCGCTACGCCGTCGCCCACCAGCAGGGCGTCAAGTTCCTGAACGAGTTCCACCGCCTGGACGTGGGCTTCGCCTTCAAGAAGGGCACCAAACTGGCGCCCGCCTTCCAGGCCGCGGTGAACAAGCTCATCGCCGACGGGACGTACGACAACATCCTCAAGAAGTGGGGCACGACGGGGTCGGCGATCGAGAAGTCGCAGATCTCACCGCGGGAACTGAAGAACTGAGCGAGCTTCCCCGCGCCCGCTGCGGGAGCGCCCCGAAGGGGCCCGGGGAAGTGACATCATGCGCCTCCGCCGCGTGGGCGCGACAAGCCACGGACGGCCCGCGGTCAACGAACGAGCGCAGTCGTACGGCGCCGAGAAGTCGTACGCGAACCGATCACCCGGTCCATCAGGGCAGCCAGCACATCCCGCACAGCGCCGCGGTCCCGGGCATCGCATTCCAGGATCCTGAGGAGCCTGGTGCGGATGGTGCGGGGAGCCGTACGGCCCATCCCGCCACGAGCGCCGGGCATATGACCGGTCGTCGCTTTCGGTGTGACGTCCACTGAAGTGCCTTATGGGGAGGGCGAGTTATGGGCAGGGCAGAAATGGTTCTGCGCCGGACCAAAGACACTCGCGGCACCCCGGTCACTCGATCATGATTTTGTTTTACCCTCCGGAAACACCTCCCGCCCCGACGCGCAGGTCAATCCCGCGCGACGGGCGGCAGTTTCCAGGCTCGTATACGAGGAGCGTCACAGCCCGCAGTCGCAGCACGAGCAGCACTCCAGGCATTCGCACGCCTCGCAGCAGCCGCATTCACAGTCGCAGCCGCTCAGGCACCCCTCGCGCTTCTTGCGCGACCAGGGCCCCTCGAACTCGTCGGCGCAGCACACCTTGCAGGTGCAGCACAGTCCGATCGCGGCCGCGCACCCCGCCCAGAAGCCGCGCTTGCCGGGCCCCGGCGGCTGGAAGGAGGGCCCGCCGCCGAAGGGGTTGCCACCGCCGACGTACGGATTCCGCGGATCATGCGGGCTCTGCGGCGGCCCGAAGGAGCCCTCCGGTGCGTGCCCGCACCCCGCCGTCCCGAACGCCCGGTCCACCGACCGCCCCAGCTCGTGCGCGAGCAGCAGATGCGCCAGCTTGCCGTCCGTGAACTCCACCTCGCGCAGCGCGAGCCGTATCCCGTGCAGGGCGTCGTCAGCGAGCCGCCGGGCCTCGGCCAAGGACGTTCCCGTGGCCGCCAGCGGGTTCCACGCGCCCGACGCGGCGTCAGTTTCCCTGTCCTCCACGGCGTCCAGGAGATGGGCGAGCCGCCCGAAGAGCCGTCCCGCCTCGGCGAGCGGCTCGGCGTTTTCGGGCCGGCCGGCCAGGATCGCGGTGTGCGCGAAGGCCGCGGCGGTGGCGGTCTCGGTCGGTTCGGTGACGGTCGGCAGCGGCGTTCCGGGCCCGGCGAGCGCCTCGATACCGACCTGCCGATCCACTGCGTCGACCAGCACGGCGGTGTCGAACCCCACGTCGGAGCCGGTCCGCGCACCGGCCTTGTCCCAGCTCGCGGCGATCCGGCGCGCGGCGAGCGCCACCGGTCTGCGCGCCAACAGCCCGTCCCCGTCGGTCATGTGGTCGCGCACCTTCGCCGAGGCGAGCACCAGTGAGACGGCGGCGGCGAGCCGCGCGCCCTCGCCCCGCGCCACGGACGCGGTCCGCATTCCCCGCAGCGGACAGGGCCCGGCGGTCCGCCGCCATCCCCTGGTCCGCTCGGCCTGAGCCTCCGTCAAAACTGATATCAGCAGCCCGTCATAATTGGTGACAACCCGGGCGAACTGGCCATGGTCTCCGCGCAACGCGAGACACAGCCCGCACAAATGCGCCATCCACTGCGCCTTGAGCCCTTCACCGAGGCGATGACTGCAAGGCCTCACGATTCCGAACACGACACTCCCCCGTGACACATAGGACGTTGAGCTGCGGCATCGTATCCAGCACCTCGTTCACCCGTACGCACCCGCCATCACCCGAACGCCGTCACAAATCATATTTCACTCTCAGTCAGCAGCCGTATTCAGCACGACCCTTGGGAAACGCGGGCTCTCGACGGATTCGCTGTGCACCAGTACCGTCACGAAACCCCCGCGCGGCGTCTATCCACTTGGCGCGACATCCGCATCATGGACGACCATGGGGATGCGGAAAGCAAGCAAGACCGCTGTGAGAGGAGGCGTCCATGGGATCGGTGCGCAAGGCGAGTGCCTGGCTTGGCCTCGTCGACGACAACGATGACGAGCGTTACTACGACGACGACAACTACGCCGAGGGTCAGGAAACCGGCGATGCCTGGGTCACCGACCCGCGTGTGAAGGTCGCTTCCGAGACGGCGGAGGAAAAGGGCCGCCGGATCGGCACGGTCACGCCGGACAGCTTCCGGGACGCGCGCGGTATCGGCGAGCTCTTCCGGGACGGTGTCCCGGTCATCATCAACCTCACGTCCATGGAGCCCTCCGACGCCAAGCGCGTGGTGGACTTCGCGGCCGGACTGACCTTCGGACTGCGCGGCACGATCGAGCGGGTCGCCAACCGGGTGTTCCTGCTGACCCCCGCCAACACGGAGATCGTCAGCGGCGACGCCGCGGGCCGTCAGGCGGACGGTTTCTTCAACCAGAGCTGAGCAGGGCCGCTCACCGGCCCTGCCCATCGGGCCCTCAGCGAAAGGCGTCGAGTCCGGTGAGCGCCTTGCCCAGCACGAGTTGATGCATCTCGACGGTGCCTTCGTAGGTGAGCACCGACTCCAGGTTCGTGGCGTGCCGCATGACGGGGTATTCGAGCGAGATCCCGTTGGCGCCGAGAATCGTCCGCGCGGTGCGGCAGATCTCGATGGCCTCTCGTACGTTGTTGAGCTTGCCGAAGCTGACCTGTTCGGGACGGAGCCGTCCCGCGTCCATGCGCCGGCCCAGATGATGAGCGAGCAGAATCCCCTTGTGCAGCTCGACCGCCATGTCGGCGAGCTTGGCCTGGGTGAGCTGGAAGCCGCCGATGGGCCGCCCGAACTGCTCGCGCGTCTTCGCGTACTCGACGGCGGCCTCGAAACTGGCCCGCGCCGCCCCCATCGCGCCCCACACGATCCCGTACCGCGCGTGCGAGAGACAGCTGAGCGGTCCCTTGAGCCCGGTGACGTCCGGCAGCACGGCGTCGGCGGGCAGCCGTACGTCATCGAGAATCAGCTCACTGGTGACGCTGGCCCGCAGCGACCACTTGTGCTTGATCTCGGGAGCGGAGAATCCGGGAGTGTCGGTGGGCACGACGAACCCGCGGATCCCGTCATCGCTCTGCGCCCAGACGACGGCGACCCCGGCGACGGAACCGTTCGTGATCCACATCTTGCGCCCATTGAGGACCCAGTCCCCGCCGTCGCGCTTGGCGTACGTCCGCATGGAGCCGGGGTCGGACCCGTGGTCGGGCTCGGTGAGCCCGAAGCACCCGATCACCTCACCGGAGGCCATGCCCGGCAGCCACCTCTGCTTCTGCTCCTCGCTCCCGAACCGGTGAATGGCGTACATCGCGAGCGAGCCCTGCACGGACACGAGCGACCGGATCCCGGAGTCGGCGGCCTCGAGCTCCAGACAGGCCAGCCCGTACTGCACGGCGGACGCCCCCGCGCACCCGTACCCCTTCAGCGACATCCCGAGCGCCCCGATCCCGCCCAACTCCCGCGCCAGCTCCCGGATCCCGGGCAGCTCCCCGTTCTCGTACCACTCGGCGACATACGGCAGCACCCGGTCGGCGGCCCAGGTCCGCACGGTGTCCCGGATCGCGAGGTCCTCCGCATCCAGGAGGTCGTCGATGCCCAGGGGATCGCTGGGGTCGAAGGGGGGAAGCTTCTGGGACGCGGACATACGGCAGCCTCCGGCACACTAAAACTAGCACCGCTAGTTACGGTTTCGACCTGACGTTACGACGCAGTGTCCCGCAAGTCCAGGGAGGTGCCCCGACAACGAACCGGCACCCGCCACCGGCGCGAGACCCACACAGGAGAGCAGCACCTTCGACCGACTGACTCAGGCGGTGCACGGGCGGGAGAATTACGCGGAGACGCGGGACTCCGCGACTTCCCTGGGCGCAGGAATCTCCGCCGAGCCCGCCGCAGGCGCCCCGCACTCCATGACCCGCGGCAACCGCAGGGCCATGACGGCCCCCAGCACCAACAGCCCCGCACTGACCAGCAGGGTCACATGCAGTCCGTGCACAAAGGAGTCCCGCGCGGCTTGCCGTAGCGCCGCACCCGGGGACCCGCCCAGCCGCCCGGCGACCTCATACGCCTCGCCCAGCGAGTGCCCGGCCGCCGCGGAGTCGGAAGCCGAGACGCCTGGCACCGACGACAGCCCGGGCGCATACGCGGCATTCATCACGCTGCCGAGCAGCGCGATACCGATCCCCGCGCCCAACTGGTACGAGGTCTCGCCGATCGCGGCGGCGCCGCCCGCCTGAGCGGGCGGCGCCTCGCTCAGCATCGACTCGTACGCCCCGAAGAGCGTGGTTTCCAGGCCGAACCCGAGCAGCACGAACCCGAAGAGCAGCAGTCCGGTGTTGTCGTTGCCGCCCATCGCGGTGAGCGTGACGACCGAGGCGGCGGTGAGACAGAAGCCGAAGCAGACCATCGCGCGTGGCCCGAACCTGCGCAGCATCTTGGCCCCGGCGAGGCCGGAGGCCATGGCGGCGACGGTGAGCGGCAGCAGCCGCAGCCCGGTCTGCAACGGTGACAGCCCGAGCACGAGCTGCAAGTACTGCGCGGCGATCAGCTCGAGCCCGACGAGGGCGAGCATCGCCAGCACGATGCACCCGACCGACGTATTGAACGCGGGTCGCGAGAACATCCGCAGATCGACCAGCGGGTGCTCGCGGCGCCGCTGCCGCCGGACGAAGCCGGCCATCAGCGCGCCGCCGATGAGCAGTGGCGCGAGAGTGAACGGGCTGAACGGCGCCTCACCGCCGCCGAGCCGCTTCACGCCGAGGACGAGCCCGAAGAGACCGGCGGCAGCCATCAGCGCACCCACCACGTCCCAGGGACCGTCGCGCTCGCCGCGCGACTCGGGCAGCAGCAGCCGCCCGATGGGCAGGCTGACGAGCATCAGCGGAATGTTGATGAGGAAGACGGATCCCCACCAGAAGTGCTCGAGGAGGAACCCGCCGAGCAGCGGACCGACCGCCGCGCCCACCGCGGCCACCGCGCTCCAGATGCCGATCGCGAGCGCCCGCTCCCGCCGGTCGGGAAAGACCTGCCGCAGGATCGACAGCGTCGCGGGCATGATCATCGCGCCGCCGACGCCGAGCAGGGCGCGGGCCCCGATGAGCACCTGCACGTTGTCGGCGAGGGCCGCGATCCCGGAGGCGACGCCGAAGAGGCCGTACCCGAGGAGAAGGATGCGTCTGCGGCCGACGCGGTCACCGAGCGTGCCGAAGAGGATGAGGAGGGAGGCGCAGACGAGGGGGTAGACGTCGACGATCCAGAGCAGTTCTATCGCGCCGGGCTTGAGGTCCTCGGTGACGGCGGGCACCGCGACGTGCAGCACGGTGGCGTCGAGGGCGACCAGCAGAAGGCTGACGCACAGGACGACGAGGACGACCCAGCGGTTGGCACCGGCCCCGGTCTCCCGACGGCACCGCGCAGCGGCCGTGCTCGTCCCGGACATGTACGTACCTCCAGATGTTCCCTCGCGTTCGGCGGTCCGCAGGGTGGGGACTCCCTGGGGCTGCGGCCTGAGGAGCGGAACCCCGGCCCACGCAACAAAGGCGAGTGAGCGGCCAGCGTACGCGAGTTCCCGTAAAAGTCGCGTGGCAGACCTCTCACGTTGTCTCCACCGGGCGTGTGGCGTACGCCACGCTCCCCGTGGTGGACCACGCCCCGCACGGCCGGACGGTTGCGGGGGCCGTCGATAATCGAGCCTGTGACCGATCTTGAGACGCCTGTCGCGACACGGCCCCGTACGGGCGCCGTGCGTCGGGCCGCGCCCGCCCTTCTGGGGTACGCGGCCGTGCGCGCCCTGGGCCTGATCGCCCTCTTCGCGTGGAGCGCGGCGAACGGCAAGAGCGCCCACAAGCTGCTGACGGCCCGCTGGGACTCGCTCTGGTACACCCGCGTCGCCGACCTGGGCTACGGCTACGAGGTCCGCCTCCCCAACGGCGACGTGCACTCCAACCTCGCGTTCTTCCCGCTGCTGCCCTGGCTGGAACGGCTTGTCTCGGCGATCACGCCACTGTCGTACGCGGACGCGGGACTGCTGGTCAGCACCCTCGCCTCGCTGGCCGCGGCGTGGGGGATCTTCGCGGTCGTCGACCATGTGTACGGACGCCGGGCGGGCGTCTGCGCCGTGCTGGTGTGGGCGGTGCTGCCCGTCGCCGTCGTGCAGTCGATGGCGTACAGCGAGTCCCTGTTCACGGCGCTCGCCGCCTGGTCGCTCTACGCGGTACTGACCGGCCGCTGGCTGACGGCGGGCCTGCTCGCCTCGCTCGCGGGCCTGACTCGCCCGGTGGGAGTCGCGGTCGTCGCGGCCCTGTGGGTGACGGCGATCACCTCGTTCGTACGAAATCGGAGCGCGCCCCGCCCGGACGGCGCTCCCGCGTGGCGGCGCGCCCTCGGCATGCTCCTCGCGCCCCTCGGAGCCGCCGGCTATGTGCTGTGGGTCGGCCACCACACGGGCAACGGCCCGCTCGGCTACCTCGACGTCCAGGCGGGCTGGCGCAACGGCTTCGACGGCGGGTACGCCTTCGCCCGCTTCGTCGGCGACAAGTTCACGTCGTTGCCCTCGGCCCTGGCCGGTGTCGGGCTGATCGTCGGGGTCGCACTGATCGTCTGGCTGTACGTGACGTGCGTACGGCAGGGCCAGCCGCTGCCACTCCTGGTGTACGCGGGGATCGTCACCGCGCTCGCCCTGTGCGCGTCGAGCTACTTCGGCTCGAAACCGCGCCTCCTGATGCCCGCCTTCCCCCTTCTGCTGCCCCTCGCCCTGGCCCTGGCCCGACTGCGTACGTCCAGGTCAGCGCCGATGCTCTGCGGTGTGGCGGTGGCCTCGGCGGTCTACGGGGCCTTCTGGCTGAACGGCTCCGGACCGCCATGATCGACCCGGCGGCGCCGGTGAGCGGCCGGATAATTCCACCCCAGCATTCGGTGAACGAATATATAAGCGCCATAAAACCGACGGTCGCAACCGATCAATAGAATTGAAGGATCGACACGCCGAGAATTAGAGATTCATTGGAAATAAAGACGGTTCTGAGAGGAATCCCACATCACATCGTCATCACAAAGCGAGTGAATCGCCCTGGAACGCAGCTCACTCGCTGTAACGTCGATTGAGTGCGTACCGAACGAAACCTCACCCGTCTGGACCGGGTCTTCGCCCGGCTGGACCGTGAGCCGGAACGACCGGCCCACATCGATGTGCCGAAGATGAGCCGGCACAGGGTTGTGCTGTTCGCAGCCACCCTGGCCTTCTACCTGGCCATCGTGTGGGCCGTGGCGATCACGTCGTGGCTGGTCCGGTTCGACTGGCAGGTCATGTTCTTCCGGCCCTATCAGCAGTGGCCGGAGATCCACGCGTTCCTCGACTACTACGTGGTGCTCGGCCAGCGCGGCCCCACCGCCGTGATGGTCGCCGCCTGGCTCGGCTGGCGCTCCTGGCGGCAGCACACCCTGCGCCCGCTGCTCACGCTGGGCGCCTCGCTGCTGCTGCTCAACATCACGGTCGGCGCCGCCAAGCTCGGCATGGGCCGCCTCGGCCCGCACTACGCCATCACGATCGGCTCGAACGAGATGGGTCTTGGCGGCGATATATTCCCTTCGGGCCACACCGCCAACGCCGTCGTGACCTGGGGAATCCTGGCCTATCTGGCCTCGACCCCGCGGGCCAGACGCTGGCTGTCCGCCCTGTCCGCCGTGACCTCGCTCGGCGTCGGCCTCACCACCGTGTACCTCGGTACGCACTGGCTGAGCGACGTGCTCCTGGGCTGGGCCGCCGGTCTGCTGATCCTGCTGGCCCTGCCCTGGGTCGAGCCGCTGATCGCGCGCGCCGAGACCGGGCTCTTCTCGCTGCGCGACTCCTGGCGTGCTCGTCGCGGCCGTACCGCGCCCGCCCCGGCCCCGGCCCCCGCGCCGGTCGGTGCGCCCGTCATGGTCACCCAGCCCGCGTCCGCCGACGGGGAGGTGCCCGCCCGCGAGACGGCCGCCGCCGCCCGCTCGCCCCGGGCGCCCGTCTACCTGGCCCCCGGGCCGCACACGGCCCGCTCGGAGCGCACGCCGGTCACCCCGGTGGGCAGCCGCCGTCCGCCCCACTCGGACCGCGTGGCGCGCGGGACCACGGCCGCCGCCTCGGCCCGACCCATGACGGGCAGCTGAGGACAACAGCGCACGGACAGCGGACAACAGGACAGCGGGGCCGGTACGCACAACCTCTCCCCGCACCGCGAAGGCCCCCGGCTACCGACGAGCAGGGGGCCTTCGCACATGCCGCGCCGGCGGTGGGTCAGCCCTTCCAGCAGCGCGTCACCCTGCCGTCGGTGACCTCGAAGTTCAGCCGTCCGAAGCGGTACTCCATGGTGATGATCGCGCCGGGCGGCAGCGAGCGTACCGAAGACCAGCCGTGCTCCCGGGCACGCTGCTCGGCGGTCCTCGCCTCCAGCCCGACGTAACTCTCGGGACTGTCCTGGGGCTCTGCCGGAGGGGTGGGAATGGGTGCCATGACCGCCACGTTAGGCGGCGCGCCCCGGCCGGGGAAGCCCGGACCCGCCACCAAGCGTCACTCATCCCTCTCCGGTCACGCTTCTGTCACAGGACCACGACACGCGTTTCGGCCGAACTCCGTCACACGTACGAGGGGTTCCGTACGCGTTCCGCACGCCTTCGAACGTAATTCGCAGCCGGCTCGGCGCCGCCCCGAATAGCCCAATGGAATGTGCGCAGCCGAGTGTTCCAGCGAAGTCTTTCCGTTCCGGTCCGTTCCGATTCTGGAGGGTGTCGCTGAAGCTGACACCGCATAAGAAATACACGGTTCCGGCACAGAACCCCCGCACGCCTCCTGTCGGCGCACCGGGCTACGCGAGCAGTGACCGGGGCGTTGGCCAGTGGGCCCGGCCGAGTGGTCAACCTCGTGTTCGCCGCCCCGCACAACTTCACCGCGGCGCCTCGGATCCGCTCCGAGTTCCCGGCGTTCGACCTGATCCATCCGCAGTACGGGACGATTGCGGGCGAGCCCGCCGCAGAGCCCGAGTCAGCCGGTCGCGAGCCGTCGTGATCGCGTCGTGCAACTCGGCCGGCTCGATGATCTCGAACTCGAAGCCCGTCAGCATCACGTGAATGACCATCACGTCGAGGCTCGCCGCTCCGGTGCGCAGAATGCAGCTGTCCTTCCCGGAGGCCTCCAGGGTCCCGGCGGAGGGCGAGATCCGCTCGGCCGCCTCCGCCAGGGACGAGCAGCCTGACGACGGCATGCGCGGCGTACGCGCGCGTGGAGACGCCTTGGGAGACGTACGCCGCCAGGTCCTCGGCCGGTGGCGTACGAGGCCGGAACCGCGGTCCGTGCGGCGGCTTGGGCGTGATGCGGTCGACCCGGAACGTACGCCAGTCGTCGCGGTCGACGTCCCAGGCGACCAGGTACCAGCGGCGCTCGGTGCACACCAGGCGGTGCGGTTCGACGGTGCGGCGGGTCGAGGAGCCACCGTGGTCGCGGTACTCGAAACGGAGCCGCTCGGAGTCACGGCAGGCGTTGGCCAGTTCGGTGAGCACGTTGGGGTCGACGGCCGAGGGCTGCGGGCCGCGCAACATCGGCACCGTGAACGCGTTCAGGGCGCCGACCCTGCGGCGCAGCCGGTGCGGCAGTACCTGTTCGAGCTTGGCGAGGGCGCGTACGGAGGTCTCGCCGATGCCCTCGATGCCCTGCCCGGCGGCCGTGCGCAGTCCCACCGCCACGGCCACCGCCTCGTCGTCGTCCAGGAGCAGCGGCGGCAGCTCGGCCCCGGCGCCGAGCTGGTAGCCACCGCCCGTGCCGGGGCTGGCGTTGACGGGATAGCCCAGCTCACGCAGCCGGTCCACATCGCGGCGGACGGTCCTGGACGTGACGCCGAGCCGCTCCGCGAGGTCGGCGCCGGACCACTCGCGGTGGGCCTGCAGCAGCGAGAGCAGCCGCAGCAGTCGTGCCGATGTCTCCAACATGAAGCGGAGTCTGCCAGCCCTTGCGGACAGGGGGTGACCGCAAGGGGCCTTGGGGGCTCCGCCTTCAAACCCCAGCTCCTCAAATCTCGGAGGGTTCGCGCTCACGGACCGGGACATGGGCGATCTGCAGAAGCTGGTGCATGGCATCGCGCACTCGGCCGGCCGTCAGGGCATGGGCCAGTTCTGCCACGGCG
>NZ_JBEZKJ010000083.1:0-36088 GCF_040651675.1 Streptomyces sp. NPDC048415
ACCCCGCCCCCACGTTCCCGGACCACGGACACGATCCGTTGATGCCGGACGCGGAGCGAACGCGGGGAACCAGAACGCCCAAAACCGCTCGGGGCCTTCGGCTGAGCATGGGTTCCGGCAACAGGACTCACTCCCGCCCAGTCTTTAGGAACGGTAGGAGTCCTATCCGGGAAGCTTGGTCGCACCTCCCTCGGCGTTCCAGAAGTGCTCCTGCGCCTTTGCCCGCTCGGCCAGCTCCGACTCGTACGTCGCGTCCACCGCCGCGAGGTCGAGTGCGGCGGTGTGCACCTGGGAGAAGGGCCATTCGTACGAGTACGGCTTGTCGTCGGCGGCCGCCGGATACTGCTCGCGGACCAGTCCGGAGCCGTCATTCGTGTCGAAGTGTCTCTCGAAGGCGGCGTACGCGGCGATGGCGCGCGACAGCGCCCGGCCCGGGCCGGAGCGTTCCGCTGCGGCTACCGGTGTGGCGGCCATCGCTGTCATCGCGGCGAGGCCGGCCCCGACCATCACTCGCCGAGAGGGGTCCATGGGCATGGGGAGACCTCCAGGGACGGACGTGGCTATGGGGGCCTATGGAAACGTTCTCATTGAGCACGGGAGCGTCAACGCTCCTGACGGCGTGGGTAGTTCAGTGCGGGGCGGCAGTCTGGTACGGACCATTGACGCCTGAACCCGATGGTGGGACCTTCGCGATGGTTACGTTTCCAAGGTGCCACGCCCCGCAACTGGACAACGTTGTCGGGCAGTTGAGTTCGTCCGGCCCCACACGGCGAAACAGGAGACCCCGACATGACCGTCCCGTCACCCCTCATGAGGCCCCTGAGTGCCGCCCTCACGATGGTGCTTCTGCTGGTCCTCGCCCCGGCCCTGCTCGTCCTCCGCGCGGCAACGCCCGTGCAGGCCCTCGAAAACGGCCTGGCGAGAACGCCCCCGATGGGCTGGAACGACTGGAACGCCTTCGGCTGTAACGTCACCGAGCAGCTGGTCGAGCAGACCGCCGACTACCTCGTCTCCTCCGGTCTGAAGGACGCCGGCTACCAGTACGTCAACATCGACGACTGCTGGATGACCTCGGCCCGGAACTCCGCCGGCGCCCTGGTCCCGGATCCCGTCAAGTTCCCCAAGGGCATCAGCGGAACCGCCGCCTACGTCCACAGCAAGGGCCTCAAACTCGGCATCTACGAGAGCGCCGGCACCGCCACCTGCCAGGGCTACCCCGGAAGCCTCGGCCACGAGCAGACGGACGCCAACAGTTTCGCCGCCTGGGGCGTGGACTACCTGAAGTACGACAACTGCAACCACCAGAACGTCCCCGACCAGCAGCGCTACACCGCCATGCGCGACGCCCTGGCCCACACCGGCCGCCCAATCGCCTACAGCCTGTGCAACTGGGGCCTCGCCAGCGTGTGGACCTGGGGCGCGGGGGTCGGGAACAGCTGGCGCACCACCGACGACATCAACGTCAACTTCTCCACGGTGGTGTCGATCTACAAGGCCAACGTCAAGCTCGCCCCGTACGCCAAGCCCGGTGCCTGGAACGACCCCGACATGCTCGAAGTCGGCAACGGCATGTCCTTCACCGAGGACCGTTCCCACTTCAGCCTCTGGTCCGAGATGGCCGCGCCGCTGATCGCCGGAACCGACCTGCGCAAGGCCTCCGCCGCCACCCTCTCCCTCTACGGCAACAAGGACGTCATCGCCGTGGACCAGGACTCCCTGGGCAGGCAGGGCACCGAGGTGTCCTCCTCCGGCGGTCTTCACGTGCTGACCAAACCGCTGGCGAACGGCGACGTGTCGGTGGTGCTCTTCAACGAGAACTCCTCCGCCGCCACCATCACCACCTCCGCCACCGCGGTCGGTCTCCCCGCGGCATCCTCCTACCGACTCAACAACCTCTGGTCCCACGTCGTCAGCAACACCAGCGGAACCATCTCGGCCGGCGTCCCCGCCCACGGCTCCGTGATGTACCGGGTCTCCGTCGGCGGCGGCACCAGCGTCGGCAGTACCCACCCCCTGGTCGGCGCCTCCTCCAACCGCTGCCTTGACGCGTACGACAACCAGACCGCCCCCGGCACCAAGATCGAGATCTGGGACTGCGGTGGCGGCGCCAACCAGGCCGTGACCATCACCGCCGCCGGTGAACTCCGGCTCTACGGCGGCACCCAGTGCCTGGACGCATACGGCAATGGGACCACCGCCGGCACCAAGGTGCAGCTGTACACCTGCACAGGGGGCGCCAACCAGAAGTGGAGCCTCAACCCCAACGGCACCATCACCGGCGCCCAGTCAGGCCTCTGCCTCGACGTCACCGGCGGCGACCAGGCCGCCGGCAACGTCAACGGCACCGCGCTCGAACTCTGGACCTGCAACGGCGGCGCCAACCAGCAGTGGCGCCTGGGCTGACCGACCTCTACGGAGCTGACATGCACTCAAAAGCAAGAACACCAGGCATGATCGGGGCGGCCCTGTCAGCGACCCTGGCTCTCCTGATCCCGGCATCCGGAACCGCCGAAGCAGCGACCACAGCAGCCCAGGCAACCATCTGCGACAACTACTGCGACGGCCGCGACCCGTCCCTGTCCCCCCAGGACCGCCAGCCGGTGAGCACCACCATCTACTCCCGCAACATCACCCTCCACTTCGACGACACCGACGCCATGGGCTGGGCCTCGATCACCAACGGCAGCCCCACCGACGAGGTCTGGCTCGACCGCTCCTTCGACGGCGGCCGCACCTGGACCTCCGGCAGCAAGCTCGGCGACACCACGATCCCCTCGGGCCGCACCGGCTGGCGCACCCCGATGTACAACGTCGACGACTGGAACAACCACGGCGTCGGCGCCCTCCGCGCTTGCGGCAAGGCGGGGGACCGTGGCGAGATCGCCTGCACGGCATGGGCCCGTACGACCTGGAACGCCGGCAGCCGCCCGACCGCGGCGGCCACCGCGCTGATGCAGTCGTACAACCTCAGCACCGGCCTGTTCGACACCACCGGCTGGTGGAACTCGGCCAACGCACTGACCGCCCTCATCAACAACATCCAGGTGACCGGCATGGGCAGCTACAAGTACGCCATCGCCACCACCTACGACCACAATCTGTCCGCGCAGGGCGGCAACTTCACCAACGACTACATCGACGACACCGGTTGGTGGGGGCTGGCCTGGGTCGCCGCGTACGACCTGACCGGCGACGCCAGGTATCTGAACACGGCCCGGGCCGACGCGGACTACATGGCCCGGTACTGGGACTCCACGTGCGGCGGCGGAGTCTGGTGGAGCACCGCCAAGACCTACAAGAACGCCATCGCCAACTCCCTCTACCTGGAGCTGAACGCCGCACTACATAACCGCAACTCCGGCGACACGACCTATCTCGCCAGGGCGAACGCGGAGTGGTCGTGGTTCAAAGGCACCGGCATGATCAACAGCTCCCACCTGGTCAACGACGGCATCAACCTCACGACCTGCGGCAACAACGGCGCCACCGCCTGGTCCTACAACCAAGGCGTTCTCCTCGGCGGCCTCGCGGAGCTCTACCGCGCCACCGGGAACTCGACCCTGCTCACCACAGGCCGCCAGATCGGTGACGCCTCAACCACCTCCACGTCGCTGAACGCCGGCGGAATCCTGCGCGAGCCCTGCGAGACAGGCGGCTGCGGCGGCGACGGCCCCTCCTTCAAAGGCGCCTACATCCGAGGCCTCAGCGCCTTCAACGCCCAGCTCTCCGACCGCCCCTACACCTCCTACATCCGCCGCCAAGCCGATTCCGCCTACGCCAACAACCGCACCCCCCTCGACGCCTACGGCCTCCACTGGGCCGGACCCGTCGACACGACCGACGCCGCCCGCCAGCAGTCCGCCGTCGACCTGATGAACGCGGCCTCCTGACCCCGGACCCACTGCGTCCGCCAGGGTGCTTCTGTCTGCCCTGACGTGGGGGGGGAATGGCAGATCGACAGCACCAGGACGTCGACGGCCCGCGACTTCTCCGTATCGCCGGAGGTGGGTTTCCTGGCGACGCTCACACAGACGGGACCTCCAAGTACCTTCCGCCGGCTTCATGCGAGCGGGCGGACGCGGCCTGGCGGTCGACCGGACCTGGGAGGGCCGCACGGACACAGTGCCGCGACGCGGCTGATTGCCGGCGGAAGATCACATCCCAGGACCGGACGCGGTCGCTCACTTCCCGGGCGCCCTGCCGCGTGGATCGGCCGTGCCGCCGGCCGGTGGTGAGGGCGGCCGGCCGGTGAAGGAACGCAGGGCCAGCTCGATCCTGATTTCCTCGCTGTCCAGGACCGACTGCAGCCGGCGCAGGACGATGTCGTCAATGGTGCGCTGGTCGCGCAGGCGGATCAGGGCGCTGCGTTTGACGCCGATCAGGGTGCGGCGCAGTTCGAGCCCGGCCCGCACGCCGGGCCCGGTGTCGGGCGGTCCTGCGTCCTCGGCTGCGTCCTCGGCTTCGTACTGGCGCAGTTCGCTCAGGATGGCGTCGGCGATCTCCGGCGGCGTGTCCAGGCGGTCGGCGTAGTCGGGAAGGGCTTCCAGCGCGGCATTGACGATCTGGCGATGGGCGCGGCGTTCCTCGGTGATCTCGTCGGGATCGCCGCGCAGTCCGGCCCAGTGGATCACCGCGGGCATGGTCGTGCCCTGGACGACCAGCGTCACCAGGATGACGGCCACGGCGGTGAACACCAGCAGGCCGTGTCCCCCAAGCGGCCGGCCCGCGGCGGTGGTGGTCGGGACACCGAGGGCGGCCGCCAGCGACACGGCCCCGCGCACCCCGCTCCAGGCGACAGGGAACCTTTCCCGGGCGCCGGAGCGCAGCCTGCGCTGGACCGGGCGGCGGTCGACGGCGCGGAGGAGGTAGGGCACCGAGTACAGCCACAGCAGGCGAGTGGCGATCACCACGCCGCCGACCAGCAACGCGGTGACCACGGCGTGTCCGAGGGAGACGGAGCTGATCGCGCTCACGATGGCGGGTGTCTGGATGCCCACCAGGACGAACAGGGCACTGTTGAGGATGAAGGTGCTCACCTCCCAGAAGCCGGTGATTTGCACTCTGGCGCCCGCGCTGATCACCTTGGGGCCTGCCTGGCTGAGGATGAGACCGCAGGTGACCACCGCCAGGACGCCGGAGACGCCCAGGACTTGCGCGGGCAGGTAGGTGGCGAACGGTGTGAGCACGGCCAGGGCGCTCTCCAGCACGCGGTCACGCAACCGCCTGCGCAGTGCCACCACGACGGCGGCGCAGGCGGCGCCGATCGCGACACCGCCCGCGTAGGCCAGCAGGAAGCGTGCGGCGGTGCCCGACCAGGTGACGGCCTGTCCCTGTACGGCGACCCCGACGACCACCGCGTACAGGGCAAGTGCGGTGCCGTCGTTGATCAGGCTCTCCGCCCGGAGGATGGTTTGGATCCGGCGGGGCAGGAGCCGGGCGACCGCCTGCACAGCGATGGCGTCGGTGGGGGCGACGACGGCGCCCAGGACGAAGGCGAGCGGCCAGGAGAGGCCCAGCGCGTGCCCCACGCCAGCCACGGCGGCAGCGGTGGCCAGCACCAGGCCGGTCGCGAGCAGCACGATGCCGCGCAGATTCGTCCGGATCTCGCGGAGCGAGGTGGTCAGCGACTCCCAGTAGAGCAAGGGTGGCAAGAAGAGCAGCAGAACGACCGGGGGCGGCAGGACCAGCGTGCGGAACTCGGGGGTGAGACCGATCAGGCAGCCACCCGCCACCAGCAGGACCGGCTCGTTCCAGCGCAGGCGGCGAGCCAGCCACGTCATGGCCAGCACGGCCGCGAGAATGACCACGATGACTTCCAGGCCCCGCATTCGGCACCGCCTTCTCGATGGGGGCACTTCCCGGTGGGGGCACTTCCCGATGGGGAAGGCACCTCTTTCCCTGGTGGTTCAGCCCTGGGCGAGTTCGGCCAGGGCGTCGAGACGGGTGGGCGTCCAGCCGAGCTCGCGGTGCGCCCGGGCGCCGCTGAACTGCTGGTCGAGGGCGAATGCCTCGGCGATCGGGCCCATCCGCTGCACGGCTTCCTCGAGGGTCAGCGAGTCGATCCTGCCTTGGCATCCGGCGGCGTGGCTGAGGGCTCGGGTGACGTCGGTCAGCGGAAGGTTCTGGCCGCTGACCCCGGCGTAAGTGGAACCGGCCGGGGCGTTCAGGGCCAGGACGTACAGCTCGGCGATGTCGTCGACGTGGACCAGCGCCCAGTGGTTGGAGCCGTCCCCGATGCAGGGCACGGCCCCCGCGGTGCGTCCCGGCTCGACGAAGAACGACTGCGCCAGTCCGCCGGAGCGGCCGTAGACCAGCCCTGGCATCACCACCAGGGGGTGTCGTCCGGTGGCGGCCCGGGCGAGCACCCGCTTCTCGTTCTCCAGCCGCCAAGCGGTGATGCGCGGCGGGCTCAGCGGGGCGTCCTCGTCGACGACCCCGTCGGTGTCGCCGTATACCCACACCCCGCCCGTGTGCACATAGGGGCCGCTTCCCACGCCGTCCTGCAGTGCCTCCGCCGCTGCGCGGTCGACGTCCTCTGTGCCCTCGGCGTAGTCCACCCCGAGGTGGATGACCCCGTCGGCCCCGCGGGCCGCCTCATGGAGGACATCGGTGTCGGTGAGCGCCCCCGCGACCGGTGTGGCACCAAGGTCCGACACGGTGCGCGCCGCGTGCTCGCTGCGCGCCAGCGCCGTCACGCCGATGCCGTGCCCGGTCAGTGCCCGGATGGTGGAGCGGCCGATGTAGCCGGAACCACCTGTGATGAAGATCTGCATCGCTCTCACGGTCCTTGTCGAGGGCGGCGGGGGATTCCGCCGCTCCTCCACCCTGGCCCCGTGCCGCGGCCGACGTCCAAGACCTCTTCCGTCAGCGGTGATGCCCGCAGGGCATCAGTGCTGGGCAGCGGCGATGTCGGCGAACTCCGGGAGCAGAGGGGAGCGGCGGCCGACGCTCCAGGCAAGGCAGACCTCGCCCGGGCCGATGTCGTCGATGGGCACATACGCGACATCGGTATGGGTGTAATAGGCCGCGGTGGACAGCGGAAGGACGAGGACGCCCCCGGACGTCGCGACGTGTTCCAGCTTCTCCTCGACGGAGGCGAACGAGGGCCGCGGCCCGTCGCCCTCGCCGCCGGTCCGCTCGGGGAGGTCGCGCCACTCGGGGACGGCGTCAGGGTCCTGCAGCAGCCGCTCGGACGCCAGATCTGCGATAACGATGGACTCCTTGCCCGCCAGCCGGTGGTCCGCCGGCAGTACGGCGACGCGGGGCTCCCGGAAGAGCGGGCGCAGCTCCAGGCCGCGATGGTCGACGGGCAGCCGTACGAAGCTCACGTCGAGAAGGCCCTCGTGCACCCCTTGGACCTGGTCGCCCCAGGAAGTGCGCACCACCTGCACACTCAGCTCGGGATGCCTGGCGGAGAAGGCGCGCACCGCGCCGGTCACGGTGATCCCGGGCATGAAGCCGACCGTGAACGCCGAAGATCCGTGGGCGGCCTGCTGGACCCGGCGGCACAGAGCCTGCGCGGTGGCCAGCAGGGGGCGCGCGTCCTCCAGCAGTTGACGGCCGGCGGCCGTCAACTGGGTGGCCTGCTTGTTCCTGGTGAACAGCTGCACGCGCAGCTCCTGCTCCAGCGCGCGGATCTGCCGGGACAGCACCGGTTGCGTGATGTGCAGCCGCTCGGCGGCCCGGCCGAAGTGCAACTCCTCGGCCACTACGACGAAGTAGCGCATCTTGCGCAGATCGACATCCACGACATCTCCCACCGTGCAGAATCTCCCACCGTGCAGACGCCACGTCCCAGCCTAGTTCCTCCGGACCGTGTCGTCGGGGAGATCAATTGGTCCACTTACGCCCAGCCGCTCGGCCGCCTGGTTCGGTCCGAGTGGGCTGTCCGCGGCGACCCGCTCCGCCAGGTCCTCGCAGGTGCACACGGCGTCGACCTGGGCCGGGATTGACCTGAACGCCGTCCGGCATGGTGAGGTCGACCCAAAGACCGCGGTCGATGATCCGCTAATCCGCTTCACTACGAAGGTGGTCACGTGCGCCTTCGCGCCTGCTGATGGGGAGTACCGAGCGCCGCGGCAATCCGGCCCCCGGCAACGCCGCCGGAATTCGGCTCGCGCGGCAGTGACGCCCGGATCACCTCCGAGTCCATCGCCTCCATTGCCGCCCGTGACCACCGCCTCGGGGGCAGATCCGGTGCAGGGATGACGCCGGCGGGGCGTGCTGAGCGGAAAGCGGCGGCGGGCACCCTCAGTCGCTTGGCGGCCTGGCTGGCGTCCAGTCGCTTGGCGGCCTGGTTGTCGTCGTCGGGGCTTATAAGCAGGGCAAGTTGTGGCAAGTTGTTCTAATGCCACGAGAACCGCACCCGCGTACGCCAGGGAAGAATTTACCCGCCCGGGCCGCGATCGAGGCTCCGAGAGACCTGGTGCTGCGGCCCCGGTAGACGTCCGTCCGCGAAGGCGGGAACCGGCAGTTGCTTCCCGCAGACGAGTGACGTTGCTCCTGTCCTGTCGCGCCGAAGGTCGAACAGTCTCGCCGAAGTTTGGTCCTCAAGATGGGCTCAAACCGTGTCGGCCTTGTGCCGCCGAGCGCGCGGAACAGTGGTGGCAGGCCGGCCGCCACAGCCGCGCCACTCGCAACCGCCATCCCCGCGCACGCGTCGCACAACACATGGAACGCGAATGGCTCTTCTCGATCATCCCGCTGACGATTGGCGCGGTCTTCCTCAGCTTCGGCGTGTATGGACTCCGCCGCGCCAGCGCGCTCCGTCGCGCAGGTGTCAGCGCAGAGGGTCGGATCGTCCGCCACGATGTCAGGCGAGACGACGAAGGCGCCACGTTTTACCACCCGGTCGCAGCTTGGACGACCCGGGACGGCCGCGAGTGCGAGTACTCATGCAGGTTTGGCCGCAGTGTCGTCGGAGGCGACTTCGGCGTGGGGACCCTTGTCATGGTCCAATACGATCCGGAAGATCCCCACCGATTTACGATCCAGGGCTGGGACGTAGCGACGGTCGACCTGGTGTTCACCGTGTTGGGGTCGGTGTTCACAGCGGGCACGTTGGTGGTGTTGCTCGTCCGACTACTCACTGTCTGACCGCAGCCGACTCTCATTTTCTACGGCGGCAGGACGTTCGCACCGAGTGACGAACTGTAGTTAGTCAACCAGCCTTCGATGAAACGGAGGCCCAGCGACCAGCCTTCGGTGAGACTGCGCAACCTTCGGTGCGATAGGACGTGCGATAGGACCGCCGCCCCTCTCGTGGCAGGCGGTAACAACGGCACCCTGGCGGAACCGACCGCGCCTACCGCGCCGGGCCATGGGCGACGACACCGGCCAGACGCCCACCCGGCCGCGGGTTAGCGCCGACCCAGCCCACGGTCAACCGCGCGCTCTCCACGCGCGGGCACCGGTGGAGCGGGGTGGGGCCGTATGAAGTCCTGGCGCATCTTCCGCAGAGCTGTTGGGGTTCGACATCGGTTCACCCCCTGCGACCGCACGACACAGCAGCGGCCGGCAGGGCCCGTCCTCTTGACAACATGCGGATCCACACCGGGAATTGAGCAACAGAGTCCCCCTGCTATGGTGCGCCGATGTCATCGATCAAGCAGTTCCAAGTTACCTTCGACTGCGCGGAGCCTGAGCGCGTCGCTCGTTTCTGGTGCGAGGTGTTGGGGTATGTCGTACCGCCGCCACCGGAGCAGTTCGCCAGTTGGGCCGATTTCGACCGCTCCCTGCCTCTTGAGGATCAGGGTTCACGGTTCGCATGTATTGATCCCTCAGGTGTGGGCCCGCGACTGTTCTTTCAGCGCGTTCCCGAAGGCAAGGTCGTCAAGAACCGGCTGCATCTTGATGTGCGGGTCGGCACCGGGCTCGTGGGTGAAGAGCGCCTGGCCACGCTTGAGGCCGAGTGCGCACGACTGGTCGCGCTCGGCGCGGTACGCGTGCGCCTCCTGACTGCCGATGACTACAACGAGTCGTGCCTCGTGATGCAGGACATCGAGGGCAACGAGTTCTGTCTCGACTGAGTATCCGCCGAGACGGCGAGGTGGGGCCGTCTCCCTTGGGCCTCTCTTAAGGATGGTCCCGTATGGGGCGGGAGTTATCCCGTGAGGGCGAGATTGTGAAGTCGGGCGATGCCGAGCATCGCGGTGTGCATGCCGTCGCCCTTCAGGCGGCAGTCGCGAAGGATCTTCCAGGTCTTCATGCGCGCAAGCATGCCTGTCCTGCGCGCCGCCTCCAGGACGTAGCGGTTCCGAGCACGTTGGTTTCGAGCAGGTCCGGCAGCGGCGCCTCGTCCGGCACACCGCCAAGGTGGAGCATGCGGTCGGCCCCCGCGAGGGCCGACTCCACGGCGGCCGCGTCCCCCAGGTCGATGGTGTGCACTTCCTCGTTCTCGGTCTACGCCCGCATGGGTACGCGATCGAGCAGGATCAACCGCGCCACCTCGCCGCGCAGCGCCTCCCGCACCACGGAACCGATGTTCCCCGCCGCACCTGTTACCGCCAGTGTCCCGAGCCTCATCCTGCTTCCTCGCCTCCGCGTCGTTGGCAACCCTCACATCTGCATGGTCGGTGATCCATCTATTTGGCGCGTGGGCGATGAGGGGCGGCCAGGCTCTCGTGGCTCCTGCACACACACTCCACGAACACGGTGACCAGTTCACCCAGCACATTGATGCTGGGTGCCAAAGTGGCCAAGTGAAGCACTCAATGGCCAACTGGCGTGCTCAGTCACAGCAGATGAGCGGGGGATTCGCGGCGCGCTGACCGTCGAGGAGACGGTCGTCGAGCGCGCCGACCAGGCGAGGGAACGGACGACCGCGCGCTGTCGCGGACGGCCGCCGTGGTGGAACCCTATGCCTCCCCGCGGACACAGCCGGCTTCGTCTCATTGCTTTGACGATAGAGACGGCTGACTATCCGTGGTCTGGGGTTGGTTGGGCGGTGTCGGTTGAGGTTGTTTCGGGTTTGGTGTGGAGGACTTCGCGGGCCTGTTCGGCGGCGCGGGTGATGGCTTCGCTGATGAAGTCGAGGAAGCGGGCGATGTTCTCCAGGCGAGTGGCGGCGGGGGTGTGGGGGCCGAGGATGGCGACGCCTTGGCGGGCGGTTTCGACGAGCTGGTCGTTGGATCGGGCGCTGGCGATCGTCGCCTGGTAGAAGAGTTCGTCGTCGACGACGTAGCGGTCGCGGCGGCGCTCGTCGCGTTCTCGGCGGACGAGGCTCTGGCTCTCGAGGAAGGCGATCGCTTTGGAGATGGACGCCGGGCTGACCTGGAGGCGCTGGGCGAGTTGGGACGCGGTGAGGCTGCCCGCGTCGGTGGTGAACAGGCAGGTCAGCACCCGGGCCGTCATCTTGGTCAGGCCCGAAGCCATGAGGACGGTGGTGAGCGTTTCCTCGTACTCGGCCACGGCCTCGGCGTCGCGTCCGTGCGGCTGGGGGACTGACTCCGGCCCTCGGAAGGAGGCGGGCCTGCGCCGGTGGGCGCGGCGTTCCGTGGCGCGGTGGGCCAGGTCGGCGCGGTAGGTGGTGGGACCGCCGTTGCGCATCACCTCACGCGTGATCGTCGAGGTCGGACGGTCGAGGCGTCGGGCGATCTCGGCGTAGGGGAGGCTGTCGGCCAGCCCCAGCGCGATCTGCTGGCGTTCCTGCTGGGTGAGCCTGCCTCCCGGCATCGAGATCTCCTTGGTGATCCTTCGTGGCGTTCCCTGATCCCCCCACTATAGCGTTCACTTCTCATCCATTGCAATGATCAGAGCAGTTGTCGTTGCGTTACCCCTAAGGTCGTTGCAACAACTTCTCTGCTTCTACCTGCATAGATGCTGATTAAGTGCAACAGTTGTGTTGTCGGAATCTGGAAAGCAACGTAGCGTTTCCGGTGTCGGAAAATAACGAACGAGTACGGGAGAGCACGATGCAGAAGTTCGACACCCCTGTCCCGATCTCCGCCGTCCTGGACATCCCCACCGGACGCATCCAGTTCATCGCCGCAGACCGCGCCGACACCACCGTCGAGGTCCTGCCCGCCGACTCCTCCAAGAGCCGCGACACCAAGACCGCTGAGCAGACCACCGTCGCCTACACCGACGGCGTCCTGCGGATCACGGCCTCGACCCACAACAACCAGCTCTTCGGCCCCTCCGGATCCCTGGAGGTCACCGTCCAACTGCCCGCCGGCTCCCGCATCGAGGCCAGGGCTGCCAGCACCGAGTTCCGCGGCGTCGGACGCCTCGGCGACGTCGCCGTCGAAGGCGCGTACCGCCAGATCAAGATCGACGAGGCCGCGAGCGTCCGCCTCACTGCGATCGACGGCGACGTCGAGGTCGGCCGGCTGGGCGGCCCCGCGGAGATCAGCACCACTAGGGGCGACATCCGGATCGCCGAGGCCGTGCGCGGCACGGTCGTGCTCCGCACCCAGTCCGGCGACATTTCGGTCGCCGCCGCGGCCGGCGTCTCGGCCGCCCTGCACGCCGGCACTGACTACGGCCGCGTCAGCAACGCCCTCAAGAACGATGGCACCGCCGAACTCGACATCCGCGCCACCACCACGCACGGCGACATCACCGCCCGCAGCCTCTGAAGGAGCAGAACCAGGACTGTCCGGCCGGGCCCCACGCGATCGAGATCCTGTCGCTCGTCGCCGACGACCCGGCCGTCCGTCCCGAGGGGCCTGCGATCCACGTGCAGGGCCTGGAGAAGTCGTACAAGACGCTCTCACGCGACCAGGGGGAACACATGACGAAGAACAGCACTTCCTCGACCAGTTCGCAGTGGACCGGCATGGTGCCGGTCGACGATACGGCCCTGGCGGTCACCGACACCGGCGGTCCCGGTATCCCTGTGGTCTACCTCAATGGCCAGTTCGCCACTCAGGGGTACTGGCGGCGGGTCATCGCTGAACTGGGGACGGGGTGGCGGCACATCACCTACGACGAGCGGGCCCGCGGCAAATCGAAGCGTTCGGCGGACTATTCCTTCGAGGCAGCCGTCCGGGACGTCGATGCCGTTCTCGCGGCCAGGGGTGTGGACCGGGCGCTGGTGGTGGGCTGGTCCTACGGGGCGTTTGTTGGGGCGCACTGGGCCGGCCGGAATCCGGAGCGTGCCTTGGGCGCGGTCCTGGTCGACGGCGCGTTCCCGTACGACTGGCTCGACGAGGCCATGGAGCAGCGGATCCGGAAGCTGTTCCGGCGGATGAGCTGGTTCCTGCCGCTGCTGCGCCCGACGGGCCTGGCCCCGCGGCTGACCGCCGATCAGCAGGCGAACAGCAACATCGAGCTCGGCAGGCTCTCCCGCGAGCGCGAGCTGGGCCCCGTGCTGGGCAACATCACCGTCCCGGTGCGGTATGTGGTCGCTTCGGGGACATCCTTCGGAAGCCGCGGTGATGAGCAGGAACGGATACGCACCAGCCTCGATGTGGTGACCGCCCACAACCCGAATATCCAGATCGGCGCGAAGGTCGCCAGCAACCACGGTGCGATCCTCAAGAAGGACTTCCCGGCCATCGCCGAGGCCGTACGCGAGGTCGCCGCCCTTGACCGCCGGGACGCTGAAGACACGACCAGCTGACTGACGACAACTACACGTCCTCGCCACCATCGTCATCATCGTCCAGCTCGACGGCGTCCCGGTCGCGCGGGGGCCGCAGTCCTGCGCGTTGACACCAAGGACAGAGGCACTAGTCAGGCCCGCCGGATCGCGTAGACGATCGCGGCGGCGGCGAGCAGGCCGGGGATGACGGACAGGCCGATGGCCCACTGCACGCCGAGCCAGGCGAGCAGACCGAGCGCGAGGAGCGGGCCGAAGATCGCACCGAGATTGTCCATCATCCGCTCGAACCCGTGACCGCCCGTACACAGAGCCGGGACGATGTCCGGATCTTTGTGGCTTCTGCCAGTACGACGGTTTGCCGGGGTGCGGGAAGACTGCCCGTCAGAGGCTGCGGCCTGTCCCGGTGGCGGGGCCCGAGGCCATGGACATGACGAAGCACAGGGGGGACGGCACGGTGAGCATGCAGCAGTACGACGAGATCGGTGAGGCGTTCGAGGGCTTCAAGGCCCTGCCGCTGGCGCACTACGCGGAGGTGCCCAGCTTCCTGGCCATGGTCGGGGACGTGCGCGGCAAGTCGGTCCTCGACCTGGCCTCCGGCACCGGCTTCTACAGCAGGGAGTTCAAGCGGCGCGGCGCCGCGGAGGTGCTCGGAGTCGACATCTCCCGTGAAATGGTCGCCGCAGCGGAGGAGTTGGAGGAGCGCAATCCGCTGGGTGTGCGCTACGAGGTGGGCGATGTGTCCGAACTGCGGCCCCTTGGGCGGCGCTTCGACGTCGCCTCGGCGGTCCAGCTGCTCAACTACGCGGAGGACTTCGCCGCCATGGAGCGGATGTGTCGCAACGTGCACCAGAGCCTGGCGCCCGGAGCCGAGTTCTTCGTGCTCGCCCAGACACCCGACTACCGCTTTGATGGGCCGCCCCTGGGCAAGTACGGCTTTCTCTCCGAGCTGACCGGCGAGAAGGCCGAGACCGGACCGCGAGTCCGGATCACGGCGCTGCTCGACCCGCCGATCGGGTTCATCACCACCTGCCCGCGCCGCGAGGTCTACGAAAAGTGTCTGCGGGCGGCCGGATTCAGCGAGGTGACCTGGGTCCCGCTGGAGGTGTCCGACGCCGGCGTGCGCAAGTTCGGTGCGGACTTCTGGGCGGACTTCCTCGCCAAACCCCCACTGGAGATGCTGCGCTGCCGCGCCTGACGACCGCCCGGACATCCCGGAGGCCCGACCTCTGAAATTGGCCCGAACGGGAGCCGGGCCGCCGGTCGTTGACCCGGGCCGCTGAGCGGTCTCGAGGAAGTATCCGGTGCGGGCTCCCCGTGCTCCAAGGGATCCTCGCCGCATACGGCGGGATCTTCTTCGCCGGGTCCATCGCCTGGGGCATGCTCGCCGACGCCTACCGCCCCGACCGCTTCGACACATCATCGGCGCCTTGGTCTGCCTCGCCGGAATGGCGGCCATCATGATCGCCCCTAGCAGCAACTGACCAACCGGCATAAGGAAGAGGCCTTGGTCGACCAGGGCCTTCCCGAGGTGCCGCCGGTGTGCTCGGCGACCTGGTCCAGCGCCGGGCGGGATCCGGAGCCGAGCGCGGGCGTGATCGACTCCCAGTCGGTCAAGGCGGACGCCGTTGTCGACGCCGACAGCCGCGGCTGCGACGGCGTACGCGGGCGATGACCCCCTCGTCCCACTCCCGCTCGGCCACGACCAGCTCGGCCTGGATACGGTCGGCCTCCTCCCGCAGCTCGTCCAAGGGACGGCGAGCGGTCAGCTCACGCTGTTCCAGCAGCCCCACGACCGACGGCATCCCCGACCTCCACCAGAGCGACGACTCAACACGTCACCACTCCCCGAGACCACCGACCCCACGCCTGAACAGCAGAAACGCAGCCCTCAAGCCCGGAAAGACAACAGCCACCAACCCTGCAACAGCCCTGAGGGCGCGGCGCGCGGCTCGTGTCAGACAAGGAACTCGGCGAGCGGAAAGGACCGATGGCGACGTGGTGGAACCAGATAGTTCTGCCGGTGGGTCGTGTGCAGGACCGAGTTGATGCCGGCGTGGGGGCTGCGCGGTGCCATAGGGAGTGTCCTATCGGAATAGTGGCCGTCCATCGCGAGCCGAACGAGATTGAAGATTCCGATAGTCGGCTGGAACGAAATGAAGTGCAACCCGGCCGCTTTCTCCTTCTTGTAGTGGTCTCCCGTCGGATCGGATGTGTAGTGGAACGGATTGTCCAGCGTGTCGAAATCTCCGCGCACGGGGATGGTCGTCCCGCTGGGGTAGGCCTGCCCATAATTGCTGGTCGTCGATGATGTGGTGCTGTCCACCATCGACATGCTCCCACTGTGGCCGTAGGCGTGGTACCGCTTGACCCCTTGCGCCACTTCGGCCTCACTTTGACCCGGCGGTTGGAGGGCATACGTACCCGGCGCGGGCGAGAGGCCGGGCTGGAGCATCGCCTGGACGCGATCCGCGTACGTGGGGTACTTCTGTTCGTACCAGGCCACCAGGTCTTGAAACAGGTGCGAGAGATGCATGGTGGACCCCTGTTTGAAGTAACCTTTGGGCCACTGATCGGTGAGGCCAGGTAGTGTCTCCAGACTCGCGATGTTGCCGGGTCCCATATTCGAGTCCAGGGTGGTGGCGAAGCCGAGGAAACCCTGCGCCTGACGAGGAATCGACTGCGCGCCGGGGATATTGGCCGCCAGCGCCAGCTTGCTCGGCAGGCCCTGTTGCCCGTAGAAACCGCCCCCGGAGAAGCCCTGGCGGATACTCGTCACCTTGAACAGGCTGCCCGCCTGGTTGCTTCCAAGCCCGAAGAGGGCCTTTTGGGCTTCCTTGATATGGGCGAGCGAGTCACTGCGGAGTAGCACGGCCACGTCATTCTGTTCCAAGCGGACCGGCCCGAAGCCGGGCGGGGGCTGGTCGCTGGGGAACGTCCTGGCCTCCTGCAGCGCATATACGGTGTGGCCCTCCGCCTTGGAGGTCGTCAAATCGACCGGCAGATACGTTGGGTAACGTGTTCCCGCCTTGAAGAAGTCTGACGTCTTGCCCAGGGTTGGGACGTAGTGGTGGAAGTAGGGGAGTCCCCAGGCCACCGTGGTGGCCACTCCTGTGGGAGTGGGCGGAAATTGGCGTTCCAGATCCAGGAGGGCGGACTCGAGGTGGTGCTGCGCCTCCTGCAACGCCTTGGCTTTCGCCGGCACATTCAGCTTTGCGGTAATGACATGATCGTGCAGGGCCGGCACCCGGACCGCAATCGTACCCTTGCTGCTCTTCACGGCCGAGCCATCGACCTCGACCACCTGCTCGTTCTGCAGGATCCATTGTTCCTGGATACTGTCGGCGGCGGCGGCCCGGTCCGGTGGTTTTGCAATGCTGCCGATCATCTCGTAGATGCCGGCGGATGCTAGAGCGGCACCGAAGGTGCCCGCTGTCCCTTGAAGAAGGCGTCGCCTGCTCAAGCTCCCGCGTGATCGTTCCGCACGCGCATTTTCGTTGCCGTCTGTCATGAAATGAATTCCTCCCACTCATGCGCATCCGAGGGGTCAGGGGAAATAGAAGGCGAGGACTATGTGATTGCGCCGCCGCGGAGGACCGCCGCCCGAGTAGGCTGCTACCACGTCTCACCCATAAGGGTCTGCTCGCGATGCGAGGTTCCCAGCGCCGATACAACCTTGCGCACGTGCCGCCGGATAACCGATGACGGTGGGTGCGCTGACTAGTTGCCCTCGTCATCACCTTCGCTGTCACGATATAATCACACGCGGCCTGGATCCTTGAAGCCAACACGCGGCTCGGGTCATTGAAGCCCAACCCACACCAATCCGGTGCGGCTCAGAACCTATCGGCTCACCCAAGACTCGACTGACAGACAGTGTTGCGACCATTCCTTGAGCCCTGGCGGTACACGTCCATCAAGCGGACTCGTTCGACAACGCCCTGGCGGAGAACCTGTGGATACTGGCCAAGGCCGAGTGCGTCCGCGGCCTCGTCTTCGCCACCCGGGCCGAGGCGAACCTCGCGCTCTTTGAATACACCCACGGCTTCTGCAATTTCCGTCGCATCCAGAAACGCATCGGCTACCTCAGCCCATCGAATTCGAGGAAAAGCACTACGCCGACCGGGCGACGACCGAACCAGTGAAACCCTCGACCACGAACTGCTGCCGAAGAACATCGAAGGCACCCGCGCCAAGCTGAAGTGCCTGGTCAAGCTCGATGTCCTCACCGAGGCCGACGCAGGCAGCTTCACCAGGAACCAGTAGCCGACCGGGCACCGCGACCTGCAACCGAAAAACGACGCCCTCCACCAACCACTCCCGACAGGTAAGGCGAGGCAGGTGCCGAGCGTCAATGTGCATCGCTTGATGGCGATCGAAAGTGGGCCGCGATCTGGTGTGCGTACTGATCCTCCGGGCCGAAGTCCTGGACCACTCGATGGGCCTCATGGGCCTGATTTGTCTCGCACAGCAGCCGGACAAGGACGTACAGGGCGTCACGGTCACCATCTTTGGCGCGGCTGCGCAGCGCAGCCTCCATCCCCCGCTCGCCAAGCGATCTGTTGAGTCTCCGACGTGCGTGGACATCCGTGCGAGCGAGTTCCGTGAGTTCCGTGAGCCGTCCCGCACGGGTGAGCAAATCCATGTGCCACAGATGTTGTCGTGCATGTAGTGATCGGTGGAGTAGCACTCGGCGTGGGCGCTTACCAATGCGATGGCCGCATCCCAATACCCGAGTTGCTCCGCTGCCCGGGCCTGCTCGAACCAATCCACAGGACGAGTATCACGTAGCGCTGCCTCATACAGCGTGGTGGGAGTGGCCGCCGATGAACGTCAGCCACGCTCAAGCGCACGCCGCCGCCCGCCAAATAGTCTCAAAACGACCTCTCCTAGACGACGCCGCATTCTCAGAGCTGACTGCATATCAGGGCCGTGTACGGCGTTGTGCTGATACATGTAGTTCAGCCGCGTAGCGACTCATACCAGCGCTTCGCGACGGGACGTCACGCGGCATCCGCCCTAGGGACCGTCAGGGAGCGACCAATGGGCGCCTTGACCAACTCCGGGCCGTCCGACTTCTTCGGACGCCGCCTCCGGTCACTCCTCTTCGGTACCGGTCCCGGCATCGCCGAGCACCTCCTCCAACATCCGCACGCCCTTGCTCAAGTTGCACCGCGCGTGCGCACTTCGCGTTCGACGCAGATCTTTAATCCGGTGTTCGAAATGCTGGATGCCCCCTACAGTGAAGACCAATGGCACTCCTACATGCTCATGACTACGGGGGCGATGGCCCTCAACTGGTTCTACTGCACGGTTACGGACGGTCGCTCGCCGACTGGGACGCCTCGGCCCCCCTGCTCACCGCCGGACACCGTGTCCTCGCCGTCGACCTTCCCGGGCACGGCCGCTCTCCCGGTATCTCCGCCTGGACCATCCCCGCCGTGGTGCGGCACATCGCGGACACAGTCGACGCGCATGGCATGCCGGAGGCCGTTGTGGTGGGCCACTCCCTCGGCGGACTGGTCGCGGTCGAGTACGCCCGGGCGAACCCGGGCCGCGCCCGTGCCGCCGTGAATCTCGACGGCTTCTGGTGGGGACGCGAGTACCCCGGCGCTGACCGGGTGAGTGAGGGGCTGCTGGCGTCGGCCGGGACCATCGCACCACCCGAGTACATCGAGGAGAAGGTCATCAACGCCGCCCGGTTCGGGATTCCCGCTGACCGTGCGGAGGCGGCTACCCGAGCGGCCGCACGCCCGTTGCCCGACGGCAAGTGGCAGACGCTGCCGGAACGGGCGGAAGCGCTGGAGATCTTCGACGAACTCCACAGGATCTTCGCGCTCGGTGTCACCACATGGCTGGACGGGGTCGACTGCCCGCTGCTGCTGGTACAGGCCGGCCGACGGCTACCGCCTGCGCCTGGCATGGAGTGGTTCGACGATTTCACCGCCCGGTTTGCACAAGGGGTCTCCGAGGAGCTGGCCGCGCTCTCCCGCACCCGGCCGACGATCAGCGTCAACCGGATTGACGCCACCCATCTCATGAACCTGGAGACTCCAGAAGCGGTGGCGACGCTGGTCGCCGGGTTCGTTGGAGGACTGCCCGACTAAGCGCGCCGGCGGTGCCGCAGTTCCAGCGCGGCGATCGCGGTGCCGGGGGTGTTGGTGGCGAAGCGGTCAGCCGCAGGCCGTCGGGGTCAGGGAAACGCAGTTGGGCGCCGGTGCGCTCGTTGCTTGCGAACGATCAGGCGCATCCCCTTCGGCCAGCCTGTCAGGCAGTCGCCGGCGAGCTCGGCGACCCATGCGCCGTCGCAGACCTCGCCGCCGGGCTCGACGGCCGGCGTCCAGGCCGAGGCCGGGACCTGGAGCACAGCGTCGTGGACGGCGTCGGTGATGGTCATGCCGACCGAGTACGACAGCCACCGGCCCCGCGCGGCCGGACAGTTGACGAACTCGTGGGTGCCGCCGCCGAAGTCGGTGCGGACCAGGGTGCGGCGCCCACGCCGGCACCTCTTCGGAAGCTGGGCCAGGGATATTTGGGTGGCAGTGATGTGGTCGGCGGCGGTGTTACTGCCCGCGTTCCCAGCTCGTAGCAGGCCCGCGCTCCATCAGAGATGAGGGCGTACGACGGGGTGCTTGCTCATGATCGAGACCCGGTTGAAGGCGTTGATGGTGATCGCCGCCCAGACCACCGCGGAGATCTCGTCGTCGGCCAGGGTCTGGCGAGCCGCCTGGTAGGCCGGTCCTGCACGGCGGCGTTCGCGGGCCCGATGGTCGCCTCCGCGAGGGCGAGTGCCGCGCGTTCGTGTGTCGTGAACAGTTCGGTGTCGCGCCAGGCGGCCAGTACGCCGAGGTGCTGTGTGGTCTCGCCAGCGCGCAGCGCGGCCTTGGTGTGCACGTCCAGGCAGTGGGCGCAGCCGTTGATCTGTGAGACCCGGAGGTTGTGTTGCCGGCCAGCACGGCGCAGGCGGCATTATCCGCGTCGATCAGGTCGGACTCCCCGCGCTGGCGCCGCACTCTGCGGTCGGGACGGTTGAGTTCGACCACCTTGCGACCATGCCCGCGCAGGCGGGAAGCGAGTCCGGCGCCGTGGGAGCCGGTTCCCTCTCGACCGGACCGCCGGCGCCTGTACCCGGGCGCCGTGCGGGCCGCCCCGGTGGATGGCCGTCAATGACGCCGGCCGGCCCGATCGAAGAGGACGTACGCGGTTCATGTCGCTCCCGCCACCATCGCAAACGCACCCCGTCCCGTACTTCCGCCTGCGAGGTGAAAGCCCTCCCCGCTACTCGACCTCGGAGAGCAGGATCCCGCTCCCGATCCCGCGTCCCCGCGCCTGTCGGCCGCTCCGAGCCCCGTTGGGGCGCCCCCCGGAGGCCCGGGGAGGGTCAGTGGTCCACTTCATGTCGAAATGCCATAAAATGGACGCTGGCCGTCACCCCTGTGCGCCGCGGTTCTCCGACCGGTCCCCCGTGGGCCGTGGACCGCGCGAGGCTTCTAGCAGAGCTCGAGGTGAGGCCATGTACGACGCCCCCCTTGTCCGACGTGCTCGGCGCCCCGGCCCGTGGATGCGGCGCGGGGTGCACCCGCGCCGGAGCGCGAAGCCCCCAAGCGTGTCAGTGCGACCGGCGCTCCGCGCCGGATCCCGCTTCGGGCTTCTTCTCGCGGCGGATCCGCAGGGCGCGCATCAGGCGCAGCGGGAAGAGACCGACGAGCGGTGCCCGACGCCCCAGGTCCTCGCGGTCCTCGCGATCGAAGGCCCGCGCGTAGCGCTTCGCGTCCTCCGCTGTCGGATACCGCTTGGAGCCCCCGGCGCCGCATCCGCGGGCGCACTGCCAGCGCATCGTGTCGGCGTCGCTGAGAAAGCGAAAGCGATGTCCGAGAAGCCGGCAGCTCAACATGGAGACTCACTCTATGCGGAGCGGCGCGTTCCAACCTGTTCGCCCGCTCTTCCTCCGATGTGCCGATGTGCGGGACGGGGAGGAATGCCATGACCACCGTCCAAGAACTGCGCACGGTCACCACGAAGGTTCCGGCGCGCCTTGATCGGCTGCCGTGGTCCCGCTTTCACTTGCGGATCGTGATCGGCCTAGGGACCGTCTGGATTCTCGACGGCCTGGAAGTGACGATCGTCGGTGCGGTGGCCTCCCGGATGACCGAGCCGGGCAGCGGCATCTCGGTCACCAGCGCAGACATCGGTACCGCCGCCGCGATCTATGTGGCGGGTGCCTGCTTCGGCGCGTTGCTCTTCGGCCGGCTCACGGACCGCTACGGCCGCAAGAAGCTGTTCATGCTGACGCTGGGAATTTACATCCTCGCCACCGTCGCGACCGCGTTCTCCCACGAGGCCTGGTACCTCTTCCTCTTCCGGTTCCTGACCGGCATGGGCATCGGCGGTGAGTACGCCGCTATCAACTCGGCCATCGACGAGCTGATCCCGGCCCGCAACCGCGGCCAGGTAGACCTGGCCATCAACGGCAGTTACTGGGTCGGCGCCGCGATCGGCAGCCTGGCCGCCCTGGCGCTCCTGGACACGGACCTCCTCGCGGCGGATCTCGGCTGGCGGCTGGCCTTCGGCCTCGGCGGCATCCTCGGGCTGGGCATCATGGTGGTGCGCCGGCACGTCCCGGAGAGCCCACGCTGGCTTTTCATCCACGGGCGGGAGGAGGAGGCCGAACGCATCGTGGAGCAGATCGAGGCCGAAGTGCGGGAGGAGACCAGCCAGGACCTGCCGGAGCCCGGTGAGGCCATCACCGTCCGGCAGCGGGACGTCATCCCCTTCACCGAGATCGCACGGGTCGCCATCAAGCGGTACCCGCGCCGCGCGGTCCTCGGGCTGGCGCTCTTCATCGGGCAGGCGTTCCTCTACAACGCGATTGTCTTCGACCTGGGAACGATTCTGAGCGGCTTCTTCGGCGTGAAGTCGGGCTCCGTCCCGTACTTCATGGCCATCTTCGCGGTCGCCAACTTCCTCGGACCGCTCCTCCTCGGCCGACTGTTCGACACCGTTGGCCGGATTCCGATGATCGCGGGAACCTACTTCGGCTCCGCCGCCGTCGCCGTCGTGCTGGCGATCCTGCTGATCAACGGCTCGCTCACGGCATGGTGGTTCTTCCTGCTGGTGTCACTGACCTTCTTCGTGGCCTCCGCGGGAGCGAGTTCCGCCTACCTGACGGTCAGTGAGGTCTTCCCCATGGAGACCCGTGCGCTGTCCATCTCGCTGTTCTTCGCGGTCGGCACGGGCGTCGGCGGTATCACCGGACCGCTGCTGTTCGGCCACTTCATCCACAGCGGTGACGTCGAACTCGTCGCTCTCGGCTTCATCATCGGAGCGGCGGCCATGGCACTCGGAGGACTGGCCGAGGTGTTCTTCGGCGTCCGGGCGGAGCAGCAGTCCCTGGAGAACATCGCCCTGCCCCTCACCGCCGAGGAGGCCGAGGCGGACGCCCGCAACGAGCCCTCCCCGCAGTCCCTGCGCGAGCGCGGCCGGCCGGAGGAGGTGCGGCGTGCGGAACGCGAGCGGGACCTGCGGGTCGCCGAACGCACCGCCCGCCGCCAGCAGCGCGAGCGCGCGGGAGTCAACCGCTACCGGCCCGGAACGGGCAGTTCCTTCTACTCGCCGGGCATGGTCGGCACCGCCGGTACGTCGAGCCGGTCGGCAGCCATGGCGGAACGGCGGCTCGACGAGGAGATCGAGCAGGTCGCCAGGACCCTCGCGGCGCGCGGACCGACCAGCCGCGAGGAGCTCGAACAGGCCGTCGGCGGCCGGTCGTGGGGCCCCGGGCGCTTCCGCAGGACATTGCGCGAAGCGGTCAGGGAGGCGCGCGCCAAGCCACTGGGCGACGACACCTACGGTCCTCGGGGCCGGTGAACCGGACCCGGCGGAACACGGTGGCCGCACCGGGAGGTGATGACCCCAGCCGACGCGGTCCACCGGGCAATCCGTCCCGGTGTTGCGGGGGCGGGGCACGCAAAGCCTCCGACCATCGGGATTACCGACAACCAGCACAGCGACGGCCGAGACCGCACGGGCCCGGAATTCCACCCGACCCGGGGCTGCTCCACCACTCCCCGTGCCGTGACGCCGTGGACAGCGAAAGGACCACAACATGGTCGCGACAGGCTTTTCCTCGTTCGACACCATGGTCGACAAGGCCAACCGGCTCCTGAAGGAGATCGAGCAGGCCTTCGGCTGGCCCAAGGATCGCCGGAACCAGTCGTACGCCGCCCTGCGCGGGGTGCTGCACGCCCTGCGGGACCGGCTGTCGGTCGACGAGACCGCACAACTCGGCGCGCAGCTTCCCACGCTGATACGCGGCGTCTACTACGACGGCTGGAAGCCCGCGGAAACGCCCGTGAAGATGAACCGGGAAGAGTTCTTCGCACGGGTAAGGGAGGAGTTCCCCTACGCGATCGAGGGAGGCACCGAGGAGCTGGTACACACGGTCCTCGAAGTGCTGAAAGGCCACGTCAGCGAAGGTGAGTGGGGGGCCCTGAAGGCCCGTATGCCCAAGTCGCTGGCGACAGTCCTGCCGTAACCGTGCCAACCGGTAAGGTGCCCGCGCCCCCGGCCCGGGCCCCCGTGGTGGGCCTGATCAGGCGACGCAAGGAGCCCGTCGTCGTCCAGACGTTGCGCTCGACCGTCGCCGCGGTCCTCGCCTACCTCGCGGGGCTGTGGCTGTCCGACAACCCGCAGCCGCTGCTGGCCCCGCTGACCGCGGTGCTCGTCGTGCAGGTCACTCTGTACGCGACGCTCACCACGGGGATCCGGCGGATCGCCAGCGTGGTCGCAGGAGTGCTGATCGCGGTCGTCTTCGCCGACGTCGTGGGGCTGACATGGTGGAGCCTCGGGCTGCTCGTACTGGCCTGCCTCACCGTCGGCCAGCTGCTGCACCTCGCCCCGTGGGTGGAGGAGGTGGCCATCACTGGGATGCTCGTGCTCGGCGTCGGCGGGGAGCCCACCCAGGCGGTCGGCCGCGTGGTCGAGACCCTGATCGGCGCCGCCGCGGGTGTCCTGCTCAATGTGCTGGTCGCCCCTCCGGTGTACGTCCAGCCGGCGGGCGAGGCGATCAGGGACCTGGCCGAGCGGCTGCGGGTCCTGCTGCTCCGAATCGCCGACGGGCTGCCGCAGGGCGCCTCCGCCGCTCAGGCGGCGGAGTGGGTGGAGGAGGCGCGCCGGCTGGACCAGCAGACCGCCGGCGTGGATGCCGCGCTGGCCACGGCGGAGGAGAGCCTGCGGCTCAACCCGCGGGGACGGCAGGCACTCGGGGCGCGGCTGGTCCTGCGCAGCGGCCTCGACACGCTTGAACACTGTGTGGTGGGCGTGCGTTCGTTCTGCCGCTCCCTCACCGAGCTCGCGGAACTGCACGGGGCCGACAGACCGGTGTACTCCGAGGAGCTGGCGGCGGGGCTGCGGCAGTTGCTGTGCCACCTCGCCGACGCGGCCGAGTGCTTCGGCCGTCTCGTCCTCGCCACGGTCGCCGCCACTGCGGCGCCGCGCGTGGGGCCCGACACCACGCCCGTGAAGACCGAGCTCGTGCGGGCGCTGGAGGGCGCCCGTGCGGAACGCGACCGGATCGCGGCACAGCTGCTGTCGGAGTCGGAGCGCGAGCCCAACGCTTGGGAGCTGTACGGGGCGCTGCTGGCGCACGCGGAGCGGCTGATGAACGAGCTGGACGTGGAGCGGCGGATTCGGCTGCCGGCCGAGGGGGGCCGCCGCGAGGCACGGATCCGGGAGGTGTGGCGCGCCCAGGCCGCCGGAACCGCCGGAGTCCTGATGCGCCGACTGGGGACGAGCGTACGCACCGCGGACGACCTGGTCCGCCGACGCCTGCGACGCCGGTCGGGGACGGCCGAGGGCGGAGGGCAGCCGGCCAACGGCTAGCCTCGCCGTTGCGCGCGCTCAGGAGACTCGAAGGTCTTCCTGAAGTAGCTGATCTTGAGTCGAGAGCTCGTCGTCGCCTGCCGGTGCAAGTCCGCTTCGGGTAGCTGCCAGGAAGCCCGGCAGCTGACTGGCGGCGTCGGGGGAAACCCCGGCGTCGAGACCCAATGTCGAATCTGCCATGACATTCGTCAGGCATGTGGGCCTACCCGTTCTGCTGCGAGCTCTCTGGGGGCGTCCCGCCCTGCTGTTCGCTCGGGCGGTATCCGTACGCCGCTTCCCTGACGGCCAGATCGCTCTCCAGAGCCGCTCCCAGCGCGCCGCCGATCATTGCCAGGGAGGTGACCACCCAGGCAATCCTGAAATAAGTGCCGACGGTCACCAAGTGGTGCAGCTGGCCTTCGAGGACGTGGAACGAGATGAGGGTCAGAGCGCACACGTTCAAAATCATGAGCAGCGCCAGGTACAGCGTCAGTACGCCCAAGAGGACGGTGAGAGCCGTGGCCACATTGATGATCGTCACCCGTTCCCGCACCGCCGGCGACGGGCTGCTCTCCCAGAGCCTGTGAGCCACGATCAGCGTGCCTCCGATAGCCAGCACCGAGCCGATGGCCAAAAGGATCATTCGTGCCCAGTCCATGCTGTCAGAGATCTGCCACATCGCAGGCGAGGTGAGGCCGAAGGCAGCGGCTCCGAGCGCACCGACCAGCGCTCGGGACAGGCCCGCGATCAAGCGCCACGGCCGGTTCGCTCGTACCATTCCCAGCAGCAGACGGAGATCACCCGGGCCGGGCGCCGTCACGAAGCGAACGTTGTCCTCGCCGTGGACGTAAGCGTGTCCCACGGGCGAGGTCAGTTCCCCGACCTTTCGCACCCTTTCCCGTAGCCGGGCACGCCCCACAGGCCGGCGTCTTTTGTCCCGAGCACTGCGGCTGAGCAGATGATCGAGGCTGCGCATGACGGCCTGAGTGACCCTGTTGGGCAGATCGACCGCGCCCAGCGCGGGCACCGAAACCACGCCCACCCCGAGCGCGACACTCACATGTGCTGTCACCGTCCGCCGCCCCACCTGGAGAGGAAGATCGGTCAGACAGACCGCCAGCTGCCAGTCCTCCTTCAGCATGATCTCCCTCGTCACCTGCACGAGATCAACACGTGCGCCCGCTACCGATCCCACCAGCGGCTCCGTGCGGCACACCACTTCAGGGGCGATCGACGGGTCCCGCACCGCCAGCGCAGCCTGGACGGAATCCGCGACAACGTCGGCGATATCCTCCGCGAGCCCTGGCGCGGTAAGGAGGGCGACGACCAACCTGCGCCTCCTGCGCTCCGGGTCGTCGGACCGGCTCGATGACTCGTTGCTCACCCGCCCAGCCTTATCATCCGGTAGGTGTCACGGCCACGAAGCCGCGCACGTATCAAGCCGCAGGTCCTGGAAGAAAAGGAACGCGCCCGACGCTTCTACGAAGCCGCCGGTTGGCGCGCCGATGGCACGGCCCTGGAGGACACCACCGGCGGGGCCTCTCTCAACAAGTTGCGTGACCGCCGCCCTCTTGGCTGCCGGCCTTCGCCGCGTGATGTCGCAGGCTGGCCCCGACGGCAGCCCCAGCGAGCACGGACCGGTCGTCGTCGCGGCCTGATGCACCCCACTGGCACCAGGAGCTGGAAGGGCGGCCGCGTTTCCAGCCCTTACAGCAACTCGGTTGGCATCCAGGCCACATCCAGGCCTGGCCTACGTCGAGCTCGGAGACGGACGGAAGACGCGCCTGCGCAGCCCGGTCGCCCGCAGCGCCAACGGGGCGAGACACGGAGCGAGTTGAGTGCGGGCCAGGCGGATGGCCCGGTTGCGGCTGGTGACGATGGTGAAGGTGCGGTCGGTGAAGCGCAGGACGCTGCGGCCGACGGGGGCGCTCGGTCTCGTACGTATCCAGCAGCTCCTGGGGAGCGGCGCCCCTGCAGACAAGGGCGAGCTTCCAACCGAGATCGAGACTGAGCGCGTCCTGCATGCCGGTGTTCATGCCCTGCGCCCCCGCCGGGCTGTGGATGTGGGCCGCGTCCCCGGCCAGGAAGAAGGGCCCGGCCCGGTAGTGGGTGGCGCCCCTGTTATGGAGCCGGAAGTCCGTCATCCAGACCGGGTCCCGCAGCCGCAGCTTCTCGCCGGTGCAGCGGTCGACGATCTCCTGCATCAGCCCCAAGGTCACCTCGGCGTCCGGTGCGCCGAGTGGTCGCAACGCGAGCATCCGCCAGGTCGCGGGCTCGCCGAGCGGAAAGCCGCGGGCTCGCCGAGCGGAAAGCAGAACAGCATCCCGCCCGCGGTCATGCATGAAGGTGCGCGCGGCGCCCCGCTCCAGCCCGTCGACCTCCACGTCGGCGAGGAGGAACGTCTGCGGGTAGGCGTAGCCCCGGAAGCCGATCCCTGCCGCGGTGCGTACGGTGCTGTCGGCGCCGTCGCAGCCGACGACGTACCGGGCACTCACGGTCTCTTCCCCACCGTCCTGCCGCCACAGTCGACAAGTGACGTACGCACCCTGCGCCTCCAGCCGCAGCAGCTCCGTGCCGCGCTCCACCGTCACTCCCTCCGTGCCCAGGTGTTCAGCGAGGACGCTCTCGGTCTCGGCCTGCGAGAGCAACAGGAGGAAGGAGTACGGGGGTCGGTGAGCTCGCCGGAGAAGAGCGGAATCTGCACGACGCGCCCGGGCAGATGCATCCGCAGCCGCACCGCGGGGTTACGCCGCTTGACCAGCTCGTCGGTCACTCCGAACCCGGCCAGCGCCTCCAGCATGCGCGGCTGGATGGCCAGCGCCCACGACTCACGCACCCGGTGGAGGGAACGGTCGACAATTCCGACGACGAACAGGACCCTAGACAAGTCCAATCGTCCCAGGTCAGAAGCATTCCTCGCTTATTCGATCAAGCCTCGGACAGCCACCTCGCGAAAGCGCGAGGCTAGCGAGGTGCCGCGAGGACGTCCCGGAGTACGTCCTCGAGCGTGACGCGGGCCAGCTCGTGTCTCAGGGTCTCCTCGATGCCCTCGTAGATGCCCTGCATCGCCGGCTGGATGCCGTAACCCACCACGCATCCCTGGTCGGGAGTGGCGCGGTGCATCGCGAACAACGGGCCGGGTTCCACTGCCTCGTACACGTCGAGCAGGGTCATCGCCCCCAGCTCGCGCGCCAGCGACCAGCCCGCGCCCACGCCCCGCCGGGATTCCACGAGCCCCGCCCTGCGCAGCTCGCCGAGCAGCCGCCTGATCACCACGGGGTTGGTGTTCGCGCTGGTCGCGATCTGCTCGGAGGTGGCGACCTCATGGCCCTGGCGCTGGTAGAGACCAATCCAGGCCAGCGCGTGGGCGGCGATGGTCAATCTGCTGTTGGCGCTCATGAACCCCTCATCTCGGCCGCAACGCTTTATGTTACGACCACACAGTCGTAACAGCAAAGGTTGCGATGAACTGTCGTAACCATTAATGTTTCGACTATCGGGAAGGCTCAATCAATGAGGTGAGAAGAATGAGCAAGCCGCTCACGGGCAAGGTCGCCCTGGTTACCGGGGGGTCGCGCGGACTGGGAGCCGCGACCGTACGACTGCTGGCCGAGCAGGGCGCCGACGTCGCGTTCACCTATGTCAGCTCCGAGAAGCAGGCGCAGGCCGTCGTCGACGAGGTGCGCGTCAAGGGAGCGAAGGCCGCCGCCTTCAAGTCCGACCAGGCGGACATGAGTCAGGCGCCGGCGCTGATCGACGACGTGGTCGCGCACTTCGGCGGCCTGGACATCCTCGTCAACAACGCGGCGATCTCGGTGGAACAGGGTCGCACGGTGGACGACCCGGACGCCGACACCGCCGCACTGGACCGGATGCACGCCACCAACTACCTCGGCGTGATCGCCGTCATCCGGGCCGCCTCCCGAGTGCTGCGCGCGGGCGGCCGCATCATCACGGTGAGTTCGGGACTGGGCTCCCGGGTCGGTGCCCCGGGCCTTGCCGACTACTCGGCGACCAAGTCAGGGATCGAGAGGTACACCATGGGGGTCGCACGGGACCTCGGGCCCCGGGACATCACGGCCAACGTCGTGGAGGCCGGACTGATGGAGGACGGCATGGAACCGCCGGACCCCGAGACCCTCAAGGCCATGCTCAGCTCGCTGTCCCTGCAGCGCGTGGGTCACCCCGACGAAATCGCCGCGGCGATCGCCTTTCTGGCGAGCCCCGCCGCGTCGTACGTCACGGGCGCGGTGCTGGACGCCCACGGTGGCTACAACGCCTGAACCGCAACCCCTGCCGCGCACCCCGAAGGACATCGCGCCTTCGGGGCGCGCACCGCCGACGAGCACCACCAGCACCATGACGCACACCCGGCGTGCGGTGAGCCGCTCGCGCAGCACGACGAAGCCGACCACCGCCCCCACGGCAGGGCTCAGCGCGAGCAGGAGCCCGAAGGCCGCGCCCCGACGTACCGCATCAGGCTCGGGCGAAGTCGACCGAGCCGAATACTGCAACGGCGCTTGTGTTGATGGTTGTTCGGGTGGCGGTGGTGGGTGGCCTCGTTGTTTGTAGTGGCTGGTGCGGGCTGGGTGTTGTCGTCGGCGGCGCCGGTATGACCAGTGCAGGACGGGGGCGATCGAGGGTTGCCGACGGTCGGTGAGGCGGGTGATCAGGCATCTGATCTCGGGGGAGGCTGAGCGGGATGAGCTGGGAGGACCCGTTTCTGCTGTGGCCGTGCCGAGTTCGGCGGCTCGCTGGACGGTGAGGCAGGCGTGGGCGGCGGCACCCCGCAGCGCGAGACCGGCCTCAAGCGGCTGATCGACCGCGTCGTGAAGACGTACCGGAAGGTCGGCGAGAGCTACAAGTACCTCGCCTCGCCCGCCACCTGGGCGACGGCCCCGGCAAAGCCGCCTTCTTCTCCGACATCACCCGGTGGCTCGACAAGCAGGAGAAGACCTGGGCGGCCCTCGGCATCGACTACGACGCGGTCATCGACAATCCCTTGAAGGCGCCCGTCCCGCAGCTGTTCCTCACGCTGGCACAGAAAGCGCGCGCCCTCCTGTGCGACGCCGGCGGGCGGTGTACGAAGTCGTGCTGCTGGCAGGCCTGCCGCCACGACCAGCGGGATGGAACAGTTGCTGCGCGGCTGGGTCTACGCAGCCGACCACGGAGCCTTTGCCAGGGCCGGGCCTGCGGCGGACAGCGCTACGGGGCACTTGCCGGCGGACCATTGAATGGCCTGCTGCTGGACATCACCGGATGAACGGCTGACGAGATCGACACTGGCGTCGCCCTCCAGATCGAGCTCGGGCAGTTCGGTGCCGGCGGGCGGGCGCTGTACGACCCGCGCCCCGGCGACCCGGCCCGCGGGGACTGGTCCCGCGCCACTCCTGATCCCTTCGCAGGCGGGAGCGGCCGCTACCGGCGGGATGAGAACGCCAGCCGGAGGCACACCACCCGTCATGGTCGGCCGTGGCAGCCATCCCCGAAAACCTGGTCGAGCCGGAGCGTGCCCGCCTGGCCGGCCTCTCCAGTAAGGAGTACGAGGAGCAGTGGCGTCGCTGGCGTGCGGCGTCGAAAGCAGTCGGTACGAGCTGGAGCAGGCCGTGAAGAAGGCGGTTCGGCACACCGAGGAGGATCCGGCGGAGTAGCTGGCCGCGCCGGGGTTCCGGTCACGGTTCCTCGTGGTCGCGGTTGTTGCAGGCGTCGTCCACCTCGTTGCCGGTCCACGGTGCGGCCACTGGAACGAGCGCGAGTGCCCGCTTGCAGAGGTTGGTGGCAAGAGGGTTCCGGTGGGTCGTGGTGTTGGTGCTGCGGCCGACGTTGTTGCCGTTGTTGTTGTCGTTGTCGGCGTGGGCTGGTGTGGCGAGCGCGAGACCGGCCATGGTGAGCGCGGCGAGGGCGCTGATCTTCTTCATAGCCGGGTCAACGACGCAAGATTGGCCCAGGTCACGCCGCTGAACTCCTCTGCCGCGTCGCCGACCTCAAACGCTGGGCACGCAACCGGCCCCGCGCCGCCGTCGGCACCACCAACCTGACCTGACCGGCACCGGACACACCACCTTCCCCGACGGGCAGGGAGGTGGCAGACCTAAAAGGCAGGTCCTCACAGGTGACCTTGCAACTACCTTGCGGCTATGGCGTATTACCGCCGTCTCGCGACGCTGCTCGGTACGGATCCCACTCAGGCCACTGCGGACGATGTGCGGCTGGCGTTCAGCCGCTTCGATGGCGGTCTGAGCGAGTCGGTCAGTGCGGACGACCTGAGGTTGCGTAGCCAAGTCTCCAGCCGTTTGGCGCCGATCCGCCGGAGGGCGGCCGGAGTCTGGTAGCCCGTTAAGAGGGTGAGCGGACCGGTGTTGGTGAGGTCGAGCGCGCGCTCCAGGCCAGGGAAGATGCCGGTGAGCTGGGCTCGGAGGCGGTTGACGGTGCGGGTGCGGTCGGCGACCAGGTCCATGCGGCGGCCGGTGAGGATCTTGAGGTCGGTGACGGTTTCGTCGCCGGAGCGTAAGGGGTGCAGGTCGTGGCGGATGCGGAACTGGTCGGCGATGACGGCGGCATCCTTGGCGTCGGGTTTGCCCTCGCCGCGGTAACTCTCGGAGGCGCGGTGGATGGCTCGGCGGGAGATGTAGTGCACCGGCTGGCCGTGGTTGAGGAGGATCGTGATGGCCAGGGCGGCTCCGCCGTCGGCCAGGCCGATGCCCCAGGTCACCTCGTCGCCCAGGGCCAGGACATCGGCGAGGAGTTCGAGGAGTCCGGGTTCGCCGTTGGCGACGCGTCGTGACGGCAGCCGTCGGCTGCTCTCGTCGATCACGACGCAGTGGTGATGGGTTTTGCCTGCGTCGATGCCTGCCCAGATCGCGGCCATGGGTGCCTCCGTGCGGTCTGCTGCTGGTGCCTCCCGACGGACGACCTCGCTGTCGATTCCGTACAGCGATCATTCGCAATTCCTCATTGGCAGCCGAGTCGTCGTGGGACGTCGGGTGGCCAATCAATGCCAGCCGCGAGCGGCAGAAGGTTGAAAGCCACACCCGACGTCCCAGGGTGGATGAACCATACGAAGCGCTCGCCCGATCCCGCAGAACAACGTACGGACGGTCGAGGATGTGCCATCCGAGGTTGAGCGGTTGAGCCCCGCCGAACGGCTTTGGCTTCCGGCGTCGGCGACCAGGCTGCAGAGGAGCTCGCCTACGCCAGTAGCTGGCCTACGTTGATGTTCATGCCGTCAAGTTGCGCGAAGGCCGTCTTGACGGGCCCGGCCGTGATCGGCTGAGCGAGGTTGTGGAGCAGGCCGCTGACCGGAACGGGGTCAGCGGTCGGGGCGAGTGCTGAAGCCGTGTGCGCGGATACGCCCAGGCCGCCGAGAGCGAGCAGCGCGGTAGCGGCAATGCGGGATGCTCTGATCATTTTTCGGTCCCTTACCGGAGCTCTTCGAGGGTGATCCCCGGCAGCCCGGGGAGCGTTGCATACTCGTCGCATCAACGCCCCGATCGGATCTTGGTCACGGTCGCATACGCCCCAGCGACGGCCCGTGCCGACGGCTCACCGCTCAACCTTGGATGGCACGCGCTCAGCATTCCATGACGCAGAACAACACCGGCTGCCCGACTGTGACCTCCAGCGATAGGTGGCCAAAAGAGGCTGGAAGCCTGCTGGCCAGCGGCCGATACGCAACGACAGTTGGCCATTCTGCTCAGAGACACTTGGCCACTGCGGCCTCGATCTCTTCCCGGAGGTGGGCGACCCAGCCCGCCAGGCCAAGCACCCATTCGGCGCCCAGACTTTGGGTTTCCTGCACTTCTCAAGGTCAACTGGTCGGACCCACGCCGACCTGTAAATCATTTAAGGGGCTTTTCACGTTCCATAGACGCACGGTGCCGTCGAGTGAGCCGCTGGCAACGATCCTGCCGTCCGGGCTGAACGCCACCTGCATGATGGTGTCGGTGTGGCCGGCCAGAGGCTTGCCCAGGGGCGCCGCCGCGGTGCCCGAGAGCGTGCGCGTGGTGAGGTCCCACAGCCGTAAGGGGGGCCGTGGACGATTCCTTGGTAACGGTCAGCGTCCGCCACACCAATGGTGAGGTGAGCGAGGGCCTCCCCTGGGAACTGGCTCGGCTGACTGTACCCGGGGCGCGGTCGTCCACGTGCCGGTCGATGTGCTGACCGAAGGCGGGCGGGCGATCCGCTGCTCGACAGCACCTTGTGGCGGGTTGATCCCCCTGCTTCGCAGCTCGTCCACCCGATGGCGAGCGGCGAGTTCGCGTTGTTCCAGCAGCTCCACGACCGACGGCATCCACGACCTCGACAGGAGCAACGACACGACAGGCCACCACTCCCATGGGATCGCCGCCCCTATGCCCGACCAGCGAAAGCGTCGTCCTCAAGTCCGTGAGGCCAACAACATCTTACGAGGGAGTCCTGGGACACCGGGCATGAGGCAACTCGGGGGCCTGCAGGTTCGGCGAAGATCAACGTGTCACGCGCGATGGGACTCACTGGCGGAACTCCCACCGGCGAAGGGAGGCGTTCCAGCGGAGTGTCCCCGGGAGCGCCTCGACTTGAGAATGCGTGCTCGGTGTAGGTGGGGGGAAGTCGAGCTGGGCCAGCGCGTCGAGGGCCTCGTCTGCCGCCTCCGTGGGGATGTGCAGTGCCAGCTCGCGGCTGAAGTCCTGGGCAACAAGGATGCGTTGACCAGGCTCGGCGAGCACAGTATCGGGATGCTTGCGACGCTGGACCATCCTGCGCAACGCATTTCTGACGACCTCGTGGGCGTCCTGAGCTGCGTGGCCCACGAGGGCCTGGATGAACGGGACCAGGGCGACGCTGACGGTGATTGTGGTCACCGCCGTCGTCCAGTCTGCGGACGCCGGCGACCTTTGGTACTCGATCGCCTCGGCCCGCGCGTACAACTCGGCCATACCATCCACGTCACCGCATAGAAACGCCACATCCCCCGCCTCGAACAGGGTGCGTCGGAGCAGGTTCTGGCCGTACGTCTCTCCTGTCTCCGCCACCTCGGCTCTGCGCACCGCGCGGCCGGCGGCTTCGAGGGACTGTTCGCGTCGGCCACGAGCGGCGTACCAGCGGGCGGCGAAAAGACCGCCGGCGCGGTCGCCCAGGACATCGGCCTCCTCATAGAAGGGCCCTGCCTCTTCGCCACGCCCCGCTCTCTCCAACCACCGCCCATATGCGACGAGGCCGGCGGGTTCTCCGGCCTCGGCAGCCCGCCGATACCATCCTTCAGCCTCCTGTGGGCGGTGCCGATCCCATCGCTGCGCCACACGCAGGGCGGCTTCGCCTTCGGAAGCCGCTCCCGAGAGGGCGAGCGCCTCGAAGGCATCGTCGGGCCGTCCCGCGTCAATCAGATCCTCAAGCAGGAACTCGATGCTGAAGTGGTGCCCGTTCAGCTGACTGCCTCGCGCCTTTCGGAGCCAGGGGCGGTACTCGTGGGCCGGTCTCCCGTTCAGGAGCAGCCAGCCACCGAGCTGGATCCAGGCCACGGGGTCGTCGTCCTCCGCCGCGCGCCGAAGCACCTCCTCACGGTCCGGCACGTCGCTCTCGCCCTCCGGGGGAGTGGTCATCGTCCTTGCCTCCGTGTACTCGACCGTTCGGAACTGGCTCAACAGGCCTGATGGCTCCTATGCCCTGGCACCACCCCGGCGAAGCACCCCTACGCCTCGCGCCGCCTCAGAGCCTCCTTCTGAACCTGAACGCGCTGGTCAACACTTGGAACCGGTGCGCCGCTCCACATACGTCGGAAGCCGTGCAGCCACGCGGAACTCCGACTGCCTACCGCCCGGCTTCAGTCGCTTCGGCCGCTTTGCCTGGGGGGAAGTTGGTGACCGCAATGCACCGCGGAGGGTGAGGATGCAGTGCGGCGGGGCCAGCCATGGGGACTGCCGCTGGAGGACCGGGTGCTGCTCGTCGCGACGTACTGGGGCACGAGCTTGACGGTGCGCCAGCTTGCCCCGGTGTTCGGCGTCTCTCCTCGCGAGCCTTGCCGCCAGGTCAGGTGGGTTAAGGCATGTTGTCCGAGACCGGCGGCAAGGGCTGCCAGCGACGGTGCGGGGTTCCGGTAGCGGGGCTGGGGCCAGCAGCCGACGGCCCCGTAGCGGGCCGGGACAAGGGGCTTTGCGTCGAACGGTTGGGCAGTCACATCCCCACGAATGGCCAACACATAGGCGATTCCGCGGTCGGACAGTGCGGTCCGCAGGTGTGCGTTGGCGCCGTAGGCGGCATCGGCCACGACGACCGGTGGCGACATCCGCCAGGCGGCTAGCGTGGAGCATCTCCCACTGCGTTGGCCGGTTGGTGAACGCCTCGACGGCTGTGACGCTGCTGTCGTTCATGGTGGACAGGGTTCTGAGATCCCGGCCGCCGGTCACGTCCACTGCCGAAAGGTGATCACCTGAAGTCCACTGCCGAAAGGTGATCATCTGAAAGCCCAACCTATGCCCGCCCGGAGCCCCTTGGGGAGCTCAGCCCAGCTCTCACATGGCCGGGTGTCCTGCAACCGCCCGTTCCCGGCTCCTCGACAAGGACGTGGGTGAACCCAGTGCCGGCACCCGACCCAATCGGGCAGCCCGTAGGGAGGGTGCTAGTACTGCAACGGTGCATACCGTGACTAGTGGCCAGCTCGTTCGTTGGTGTGGTTATGGGTGGGGACCTTGCTGATGTGCGTGGGTGGGCGAG
>NZ_JBEZKJ010000084.1:0-35647 GCF_040651675.1 Streptomyces sp. NPDC048415
GGCGGATCGGTGTCGATTCCGCCGCGCGCCGCTGATCTGTCCGCCGTCGACAACCCCCGGTTGAGGCGTATCCGCGCTGTTCCTGCTGGGCCGGCCTACGAGAGCGATGTCCGTACTGTTCGCCGTCGTGGTCGCGTCGTTCCAGAGCCAGGGCGAGGGGTGACGCACGCTCCGACCCGAGGCGGACGCTCGTGACGCGGGAACGTGAGTACTCACATGCGCAGCAGCCGCTCCGTGAGGTCCCGGTACTGCCTGAGCGCGAGCCGGAATTCGGCCTCCTGAGCCTCGGGGTCCCGATCCTGCCAGCTCGCGTGGAGGACGCGCCGACGCTCGGCGAGGGCGTCGACGAGGTGGGCGATGATTTCGTCGAAGGCGCCCTCGGCGTCCTCCAACGCCTGACGCGGGCTGTCGGCGAAGTGGTTGAGTGCGTGTTGGAGGCGCAGGGTGAGCTTGGCCCGCTCGTCCGGCGGGAGCAGCGACTCCTGAGCCGGGGGGCGGCGCTCTGCGGCTCCAGACCGCTTGTCCGGGGGCTGCTGGGCGCGTGTCTGGTCGTACATCGTCGTATGCCACTTTCCTGTCGGGCTCGTCATGATGGGCGACGGCAGGATCGTACGGTGCCCGAACGGCGCTTCAGCTTTCCTGCCCTCACCACCGGCTCCGAAACGGCGAACTCCTACCAGTATGACCGCCGCCGCGATGGCGATCAGGCAATGATCAGGGCGACGATCACCTGCGCGCTCGGCTTTCTCGCCGGCTTGCCTCAGGTTGCCTCAGACCCCGTCGTTGGCCGCCTGGAGCGCATCGGGCCGCGCCCGGATCACGGGGTGATGAGCGAGTGCGGGGCGACGGTTTTCGGTGATCGCGAAGACGCATCCGCACGCGGTCAGTCGCTCAACGTTCTGTCACAGCGGTACGGGGAGGAGCTGCGGCCCTAGCACCGGTCGGCGGCCGCCCCTTCGGCTTCGGGAACGTGCCTGTACGGGCGCGCGCTCCCTTCGCTCCCGGCAACTCGACCCGCTGGGGAAGGAATTGTTCGTCTGGGAAGGGGGTCGATGGGTCGACACCGTCAAAGATGCATCATCGACATGAGATCAGGGCTCCGCATACCCGTCGACGCCTGAGGAACGTCTTGGCCCGGCAGCATCCATCCCGCCCTCTCGGCGGCTGCGACTGCCTCCACCTCGGCTGCGTCTGCCCTGGCGTTCAAGGTCTCGTTCTCTCCCGAGCCTCCCGCCGCCGCAGCTTCTGCGGCGGCCTGGGACGCCTTGAGCGCGGCGCGATACGCGGCAACCGACAGCTCGCTGGAGCCGTCATAGAGCTGGCCCATCTGGGCTGCTTGGGCTGCGGAGGCCGAAGCGTTCCTGGCACACCGCGAGTCAGCTGCAGGGGCGGGGGAGCTCTCAGAGAGAACGGCGACGGCTTGAGCGGCCACGCGGGCGGCGTGGGCGGCCTTCCACGAGATCTCCTTTTCTGTCGCTCCGCCTTCGTGCTTCTCGGCAGAGCTGTGTTGCTCGATGTAATGACTGATTGCCGCGGCGCGGGACGCGGCACTTCGGGTGCGTGCAGCGTGACTCGCCCTGAACGTCTGCTCGGAGGTGTCCGCTGCCGCCTCCTGGGGCTTAGGCACTCCGGCTTGTGCGGAATCCAGTCGCTCATCGCCGTCGGGGTCACTCATCTCAGTCTCCTCTTCGGTCAGGAGGCTCGCTTCCTGATCGGTCCCCTCGTTATCCCCCGGACTTGGCGGACGGCAGGGGCTAAGAACGAGCGCCTGGCAGAGTGGCACGTTGGGCGTGAAGAGGCCAGAGAATGTGCGGCGGAACCGGTGGTGGCCTTCGCCGGCGTGGGGGCGTTCAGCCGTCGTCGGACGTCTGGCGAGAAGGCGGGAGCAAGAGATCTCTCTCGGGGTGTCGCGCGCCCGTAACGCTTCCCTGGATGCCGAGGTCTTGGCGAGCAGCCTCGTGGAAGGCGTTGATGGCGCGGAACGCGGTCCGGTTGCGCCGGCGCCAGTCATCCAGGCTTCCGCTGATCTTGCCCGTGGCCTGCCAGACGATCTCTGAGACCACCGTGTTCAGTTCGTGCCCCTCCTCGATGGCGTCATCGCCGCCGAGCAGCATGACGCGTTCGAAGGCGCCACCCCATAAGCGACTGGCTTCCGCGAGATCCTCACGCAACTCGTGCTCAGACCTCTCGCTGTCGGCCAAGCCTTCCCTCGACTCGTACAGCCGGACGGCCATGGCGATCCTCGCCTTCACGGCGTCCACGTAGTCCCCGTACGCGTCGATCTTCTTGTCGTCCCAGCGAGTCAGGAGCTGATACCGGTTCCGGCTCCTCTCCATCAGGTAGTTGGTGACATGCGTCATCAGCGCGCCAAGCAGTACTGCGGCGATGGTCACGAACTGCTCGCCGGTGCTCAACTCGTCCCCCAGCCATGACTCCTAAAGATGACTGGATGATCTTACGAGCGTCGGCAGTCGGGGTGCAGGAGATGCTGAAACAGGGGGCGGGATGACGTCTCGGGGGCCCCTATCCCTTTGCCAAGGTGTGAAGGGTCCTGGGGAAGACGTCCCGCGGCCGGGCGACGACGACTCCCCACATCGATGAGTCGCCCACCTCGGGGGTGGGCGACTCATCAGGATGCTGTTACAGCGTCCGGTCGATCTGCGTCTCCTGGATCTGCTCTTCCGTCTGGGTTTGCTCGTCGCGGACGGTGTACTTCAGATTGGGCTCCTGGCCTCGGACACGCTGGATCTGTCCCGTGTGCTTCTGGTTGTCCTGGCCCTTGTACTCCACGCGATCTCCCTGGGCGTAGTGCATTGCTGTCTCCACCTTCCGAAGTTGACTTGCACGGGCGCGCCTGCTGAAGGGCGCAGCCCACCGCGTATCCGCTTTCAAGCGCGGGTCGCGCTGTCATGACACCGCGACTGAGGACCATCAGCCACCGCTGTCGGCCGAACGAGGCAACGCAGCCACATATCCCTGCATGAAGCAGCGCCGGGGCCCTTCTCAAGGGGCAGCGGTTTACGGGGCTGAAGCCTGGCGTGTCACGGCTGGGCGCAACAGGTTCCTCGAGATCACGGTGATCACCGTGACGCTGTGATCGTTGTGACCCGCCCGCTGTTTCAGCGCTCTTCGTCACGGCATGGGCCACTGTCCCGATCGGCGTTGGACCTGGCGGGTGAATCGGTCTGCGGTCTGCGGTCTGCGGTCTGCGTTAGCGATCTGCGATCTGCCCTGAGTGTGCGCCCAACCCCGCTTGGGACTACTGGGCGGCGCTACACGAAGAGCCCCAACATCGCGTCAAGTGACCACGACTGCCAGCCCATTGCGAAAAGGGTGGCCAATGAGATCAAGGCCATCATGAGGTTCTGACCCTGCTCGGCCCAGTCGTGAATCATCAGCACGAGATAGATCAGGTTGAGCGCCAGCCCGCCGACAAGGGCGATCGGCGTGAGGAAGCCGGTGATGAGACCGAGGCCGAGGGCTAGTTCCGCGTAGGCGACCACGTATGCCATCAGGCGAGGTCGTGGTCTGACCACTCGGTCGAAGCCAAGCCGTACGAAGGGCCATCGGTGCTTGGCCGCGATGCCTCCCGCCCACGTGATGCCGCCCCCTGTGAACCAGTCCTTCTTGTCCTTGTGGCGCCAGCTCTCCAGCCACCACAGGCCAAGGCCGATGCGGAGGACTGCGAACCACTCGGCACCGCTGAGCCAAACCGTCTGCATCCCCTGAGCCCCTCCGTCGCAAATCTGATGGACCGTCAGTTCAGCGGACCGCGTTGCGGAGTGCAAGGGGGTGGGGCGTTGTCGCTCTTGCTGTTAGGGGGGTGGCCCTTTAGCCTGAAACTGATGGACCGTCAGATAACACGGAGAATCGGCAGGCAGCAGGGGGTAAGTCGTGGTCAGCACCGAGAGCGGCACCAGGGATCTTCCCAAGGTCATCAGCGTGGACGATCACGTGATCGAGCCTGCGCACCTCTTCGAGACGTGGCTCCCGACTAAGTACCGCGACAAGGGGCCGAAGCCCTTCACTGCCGGTATCGGCGACCTCCAGTACGTCGGGGGAAAGTACCGGTTCACCACGGACCCGAACGGCCAGGTCACCGACTGGTGGAGGTATGAAGGCGAGATCTTCCCGTACAAGCGCATCATCGCGGCCGTCGGGTTCTCCCGGGACGAGATGACCCTTGACGGCATCACGCGCGAGCAGATGCGGCGTGGCTGCTGGGACCCGAAGGCTCGGCTGGAGGACATGGACCTCAACCACGTGGAGGCCTCGCTCTGCTTCCCGACGTTCCCGCGGTTCTGCGGGCAGACCTTCGCGGAGGCCAAGGACAAGGAGGTCGCGCTCGCGTGCGTCCGCGCCTACAACGACTGGATGGTCGAGGAGTGGTGCGGCGACAGCAGAGGGCGGCTGATCCCACTGTGCCTGATCCCTCTCTGGGACATTGACCTCGCCGTTGCGGAGATCAGGCGTAACGCAGCCCGTGGCGTACGCGCGGTGACCTTCAGCGAGATCCCGACGTACCTGGGGCTTCCGTCGATCCACTCCGGGTACTGGGATCCGTTCTTCGCGGTGTGCGAGGAGACCGGGACAGTAGTCAACATGCACATCGGCTCTTCGTCGCAGATGCCGGCGGCGTCGCCGGACGCCCCGCCCGCTGTCCAGGCGTCACTGAGCTTCAACAACGCCATGGCCTCGATGATGGACTTCCTGTTCTCCGGGGTCCTGGTGAAGTTCCCGCGCCTCAAGTTGGCCTACAGCGAGGGGCAGATGGGTTGGATTCCGTACGCGCTGGAGCGCGCCGACGATGTGTGGGAGGAGCATCGGGCGTGGGGCGGAGTAAGGGATCTGATCCCGGAGCCGCCGTCGACCTACTACTACCGGCAGATCTTCTGCTGCTTCTTCCGCGACAAGCACGGTATCCAGGCCATCGAGACTGTGGGCGTGAACAACGCGACCTTCGAGACCGACTACCCGCACGTTGACTCCACCTTCCCGCACACGAGGAAGGTGGCGGCGGAGCATGTGGCAGGCCTCCCCGACGATGTGGCGTACAAGCTGCTTCGAGGGAACGCCATTCGGATGTTGGAGCTGGCCTTCGATCAAGGGAAGTAAAGGCAGGGGCAGTTGACGGAGACAGTCGATTGAGGGCGCTGGCCGGCGGGCACTCAGGTCATGAAGGCCATCAGGCCTGATCCGCTCACCGACCCGCTTCAGCGGCCGGTGTCCTCTTCGTGGCTGGAGCACACATGAAGGTTTCCGTGGACCCCAACGTCTGCTACGGCTCCGGCGACTGCGCGATCAGGGTTCCGGCCGTCTTCGCTTTGGTGGACGGATACGGCACCGTCCTGCCCGGCCGTGAGGACGCCGGAGATGAGCCCGAGGTACAAGAAGCGGCTGATTGGTGCCCGTCCCAGGCGATTCGTTTCACCGAGTAGCGCGACCCGACAGGCACGCCAGGAGCCTGTTGCCTCGGTGAGAGGCGGGAGACTAAACCCCGAGAGGTCAGGGCCCGGCAGCCGACGCGATAATTTTGATGAGGCGAGCCCCGGGCCGAACGGCTAGGCCGCGGTGGTCTCCGGCTCGGAGCGTCGCATGGCCTTCTTCACGGCCTGCTCGGCCTGCTCGACCTCACACCGGTTCTCCTCGGTTGCCCTCGTGTGCTCAGTGATGGCTGCCTGAGCAGCTGCCGATGCCTTCCACCAGCGCCCGCCACTGTGCCGAGCGCTCCGCACCGTCCAGGCCCGCGAGCTTCTCGCGCTCCTCTTCGGCGGAACGTTCCAGCTTGATCACATCGTCGGCTCTGCCACGACTACGGATACTGAGCTCCCGCTCCAAGCTCCTGGCATCGGTGGGAACCGGAAGCGGTCGCACGCTACGGTTTCGCTGGAGGCGACGGAGAGGCGATCGGATGAGCAACCCCATTTCAGAGGCCCTGGTCACCCTCGGCCGCCGGTACGTGCGTGATGCCCCGGGCTCGCTCGGTAAGGCGCCGCTGGCCAAGCACTACCTGAATCCGCACCTTCGCGAGCACCCTCGTCGACGTGTCGTTGAGACGCGATCTGGTGCCCGGTTCGCCGTCGACACGCAGGACCTGATCCAGCGGTATCTGTACCTGTTCGGCGTGTGGGAGCCGAACATGACGAACTGGCTCCAGAGTCGACTGAAGCCTGGGGATGGTTTCATCGACGTCGGCGCCAACATCGGTGTCTTCAGCGTCCTCGCCTCGCAGCTCGTCGGCGATGAGGGCCACGTGGTGGCGATCGAGGCCTCGCCGGTCTTCCACCAGCGGCTGCTGCAGGAGGCCCGACTCAATGAGAGCCGCAACATCCGTGCGATCAACGCCGCCGTCTCGGACAGTCACAAGACGCTGAGATTCGTGCTCGCCAGCTCGCGCAACATGGGCGCGAACAGCATCGTTCCGTACGAGGGTCCAGCCGAGTCCACGTTCGAGATCGAGGCCTGCCCGCTACCCGAACTGCTGAATCCCTCGGAGATCGCGAACGCCCGCGTGATCAAGATCGACGTGGAAGGCGCCGAGGGGAGTGTCGTCCGGGGTCTCGCGCCCGTACTGGACGAGCTTCGGTCCGATGCGGAGATCACCGTCGAGGTGACCCCTGAGCGCATGGCTCAACTCGGCGATTCGGCGGAGGAATTGATGAAGACGATGGCCGACGCGGGCTTTCACGCCTACCGGCTGGCCAACGACTACGCCCCCGAGAGCTACCCGTCCGCGTTCAGCGGTGAGCCCCTTGCGCCGGTCCGGTTGCGGGGGCCGGTCACCCTCGAAAGCGACTTGATCTTCTCTCGGACAGATGCAGACACACTTCCCTGACGTGAGAGCCCCTCGCGCTCACAACCGCGGGGGAAGCCGACTCAAGGCAGCCGCTGTGGTGGACGCCGTAGCGATGGCATGGGGGTGGCGGCTCCGCTGGCGGAGGCTACGGAGGCGCAGACCGTGGTTTGACCGCCACCCAACCCGTGCTCGTGCTCCAGGCCGATGCGGCTGACGTCTCAGAGCATTGAAGCCGCTGTCAGTCGAGACCAGACATGGAACCCTTCCGGCCTGGACGTACGTGGTTGACTCGCTCAGCTAGAGCTCGGGTAGTGCCAGCGGAAGTGTGCCAACGCCCGCGCCCTGGCCTCCACGACGGCCATACGGACCTCGCGTTCAGCAGGATCGACGTGTGAGGCCTGCCCGGTCGCCTGCCCTTCCCACTTCCGGTAGAGAAGCCCGACCTCCTCTGAGAACCAGCCTCGGCTGACGGCGTTCAGCGCGAGCAGCAGACCGGTGTCCTCGGACGCCGGCAACGCCATCCAGCCGCCAAGAGCGAGCAGGAGGTCACGCCGCATGAAGAGCGTCGCCGGGTGGACCTGGGCGCGGAAACCATTCGCCTGCCAGTAGTCGAGCACAGCCTCGCGCTCGATCGGGCCGTTGTCGGGGTCGCCCGGGAAGCCGACCGTAGAGCCGTCGGGCAGGAAGTCCAGGACCCGTGAGGTTGCCCAGCCGATGGTGCGGTCACCTTCGAGGGCGGCCAGGTCGCGCGCGAGCGTGCCCGGGGCAAGTTGGTCGTCGGCGTCCAGCACCTTGATGTACTCGCCGTCGGCATGGGCGAGAGCGATGGTCCGGGCGACACCCGGCCCCCCCGGCCGACCCTGCCGGAAGGTCACGCGCTCGTCGGCGGGGACGTGTGGGGCGACGTCATCCGTCTTCCCGTCCTCTTGGATCACCCAGTGCCATTCCCAGCCGTCTGGGAGCTCCTGTTCGCACAGTGACTTGAAGGCCTCCGGCAGGAACTTGGCCGAGGGGCCGTGGACAGCGGTGACGATGATGATGCGCCGACTCACGGCAGCACTCACCACCTTTCCAGGGAAGTGGTGAAGAGCAGCTCGGTGCGGTCACCGGGCAAGATGATGACGGAAAGATCCACAACGCGGTCATTGACGTCGTGTGATGTCTTCCGGAGGACGAGCACCGACATCCCGCGTGGCAGCTCCAATTCCTCCGCCTCTTGTGGCGTCGGCGGCCGGGCAGCAACGCGTTCTTCGATGCGGTCCACTTCAATGCCGACGGTGTAGAGCTGGTTCTGTGAGCCCCCCGGCCACGGCTCCTTGGTCTCGTCCAGAAGGTCGGGATTCTCCGCGACCATGTCGCGGACGAGGTAGGAGGTCACCAGGTTGAAGGGCGCGGTCTCCGCGGCATATCGCGTCCTGTAGCTGCGCTCGACCAGTGCTGTACCTTCAGGGACGCCCATGGCCTCTGCGATGTCCTTGCCCGCCTTGATCTCGCGGTACGACGCGTAGAAGACGAGGTCATCCAGCTCAAGGCCGGTGTCATGTTCGGTGGCTCCGGTCTGGGCCCGCTCCTCCACCGGCTCGCGAGCCCGGTTCTTCTCCCACTGATGCCGGAGGTTCGAGCGCCGCGCCACCGTGCGTGGGCGACGGACGAAGTTGCCGCGGCCGTGCTGCTTGTCGATCAGCCCTTCCTCGTTCAGGACCCGGAGTGCGTTTTGAACGGTCGGAACGCTCCGCTTGTAGTAGCTCGCCAGATCGGTTTCCGACGGCAGCTTGTCGCCGGGCTTGCGCTTGCCCTCGCGGATGGATCGGCGGAGGTCGTCCGCGATCACTTCGTACGCCTTTGGCATTGATGCTCACCGATCCGTCACGGAGGGCCTGGCGTGTCAGCGAGCCAACGAGTCGGCAAGCCAACCACTCATACCTCAGCCTACGACTCCTAAAGAGGTCTTGACGAGTTGAGAGAGGTGCGTCACGGTCCAGGCAGCAAGAGGCCCGTCCGGTACTGATCCGAGCGGAGCCGTGGCCGGGGATTCCTGCCCGAGGGCGGGGCCACCCCGGCAGGGCGAGGTCTGCTTGCGTCCGTCTCGGAGCCAATGCCGCCAGGTTCCGCTCCTCGCGGACCCAAACCCCACATGCGTGGGAGCTGTTGGAGCATTGGTTGACGTCCCCCGCACGTCCTGACCACGTTGTTGATGTCCTCCGCAGGACATGGAAGAACCCGACCGCTGGCGACGGGGGATGCACCAGCGATCGGGCTGTGGCCAACAGTAACAAGGCTGCTTGTGCGGCGGGACCCCACTGCTGAGCTGCGACAAGGAGTTGTGATCGGGATCACGCAACGACGCGCGGACACATGCCGTTGGTTGAGCCTCGCCTCCGTCACTGACCGCACGGAGGGTCGTACGAGAGGCGGGGCAGATACTCCTGCCACTTTTCCGGCGTCAGAACGCCCCGAGTGGTTGAGCAAATGCGACGAATGGCCTCGTCGACGTCGAGGTTCCACAGTCGGACGGTATCGGTGCCGCTCGATACTCCGAGCATGTCGCTGTGGGGGCTGAACGCCAGGAAATTGCCCGTTTTGGCGTTCGGGCTCATCGACTGACCGATGGGAGCGGCCTTGGACGGGCGGGCGACGTTCCAGAGCCGGACCGTGTTGTCGTTGCCGCCGCTCGCCAGGGTGCGGCCGTCGTGGCTGAACGTCAGCGATACGACTGCTTCGGTGTGGCCTGTGAGGGGGGAGCCCACTCGGGCTGCCTTGAGGGGGTCGGTGATGTTCCAGAGCCGGACCGTGTTGTCGTCGCCGCCGCTGGCCAGCGTACGGCCGTCCGGACTGTAGGCGAGCGCGTTGATGGGGCCGAGGTGCCCCTTGAGAGGCGCGCCGAGCCGGGCGGCATGGCGGGGGTCGGCCACGTTCCAGAGCCGGATGGTGTCGTCCGCGCTGCCGCTGGCGAGCGTACGGCCGTCAGGGCTGAAGACAAGGGAGTTGACGTAGCCCTTGTGGCCGGTGAGCGGCGTCCCGAGCGGACGCGGACGGGATGGGTCGCTGACGTTCCACAACTGAATGGTGCGGTCGTCATAGGCGGTTGCCAGGGTCCGCCCGTCCGGGCTGAAGGCCAGTGCGGCCGCGAACCGTGTCCGCAGCGCGACGGGCGGCCCGTAGGAGACAGGCCGAGTCGGGTTGGTGACGTTCCAGAGCCGCACCGCGCGACTTCCGGTCAGCACCGCGAGTGTGTGGCCGTCGGGGGAGAAGGCCGGCGCACGCACCTCACCCTTCCCAGGCGTGAACGGTGTGCCCAGCGACACGGGCCGGTTGGGAGTCTGCACGTTCCACAATCGAATCCTTCCGTCGCGCGCGGCCGTGGCAAGCACCCGCCCGTCCTGGCGGAACGCTCCGATGCGGCCGATCATGTTCGACGTCGGTATCGACCACAGGCGGACCGTGTTGTCGCCACTCCCAGTGGCGAGGGTCCGGCCGTCGGGGCTGAAGCCCAAGGCGTACATCTCGCCACTGCTCCCTGCCAGCGGCTCGCCGACCTGCGACGGATATGCCGGATCACTGACGTTCCACAGGCTCGCCGTACTGTCCTGGCTGGCGGCGGCGAGCATGGTTCCGTCAGAGCTGAAGGCCACGGACCATATGGGACCGGTGTGGCCGGTGAGAGGCGAGCCGAGCGGTGCCGCGTGACGTGGGTCGGTCACGTTCCAGAGCCGGACGCTGTCGTCCGCGCTGCCGCTGGCGAGGGTGCGGCCGTCGGGGCTGAAGGCCACGGAGTGCACCAGGTCCGTGTGGCCGGTCAGCACCGCGTCGATCGGCTTCGGACGACGCGGATCGGCCACGTTCCACAGCCTGATCGTCTTGTCGTCGCCACCGGCTGCCAGCGTCCGTCCGTCGGGGCTGAACGCCGCGGAGCGTACGGCGGCGGCGCCGCCGGTCAAGGCACCGAGCGCCCTCGGCTTGCGCGGGTCGCCTACGTTCCACAGACGAACGACGTGATCTTCAGTGGCGGCGGCCAGAGTGTGTCCGTCCGGGCTGAAGGTGAGCAGGTAGATCGTGCCGTCGTGGCCGGTCAAGGGCGCACCGAGCGGGCGCGGGTGGCTGGGATCCTGTACGTTCCACAGCCGGATCGTGCCGTCGTCCGAAGCGCTGGCGAGGGTATGGCCGTCCGGGCTGAAGACCGCGGTGCTCACCCAACTCGTGTGGCCGGTGAGCGGTTTGCCCAGGGGTTTGGGGTGAGTCCGATCCGTCACGTCCCACAGGCGAACGGTTCGGTCGTAGCTGGCGGTGGCCAGGATCCGCCCGTTCGGGCTGAACGAGGTGAGGTATACGGCGCCGGTGTGGCCGAGAAGCGGCGTGGCCAGCGGCGAGTTCACGATCGAGATCAACCGGTTGTTGGAGCCCCCATCGTCCGGCCGCAAGCGGTGTGCCACCAGGTCGAGTTGAGCGGACAAGGACGGGTCCGTGTACTGGACGCGATCGGCTTCGGCGACCACCTGCTCGAACACCGCGTCGTCCCGCTGCTGCCACGCGACCACCGCCGCACCGGCGGCCAGTATCGCCAGGACGACCAGAGCCGACACCGCACTACGGCTGATCCAGACGGTGCGCTTGCGCAGCCTGACCGAAGCAGCCAGGAACTCCACCGCGCTGCGGTTCAGGAAGGTGTCACCGGCAGATTTTGCCCAGTTGTGGGCCTGTTCCAGGCGAGAACCCCGATAGAGCAGCGACGAGTCGCGGTTCGACCCCTCCCAGGCCCTGCCGTCCTCCTCCAGCCGCTGGCGCAGCAGGTTGTCGTTCCTGTCCTCGTCGATCCAGTCGCGCAGACGTGGCCAGGCATGGAGCAGCGCTTCATGAGTGATCTCGACGGTCTCGGCGTCGAGTGTCACCAACCGGGCGCGAACCAGTGCTTCGAGAGATTCCTCTGTCTTGTTGGGATCTGTCGACTCCGCCGCCAGCTGACGCCGCGTCCCCCGCCTACGGGTGGCCTGCGTGTCCTCGCCCAGCCGGACCAGCCTGAGGAGGAGCAGCCTCGCGGCCGTGCGTGCCGCCGGGTCGAGGCCGGACCAGGCCCGCTCGGCGGTCGCCGCCACTGCTCCCTGGATTCCGCCCGCCGCGCGGTATCCGGCCAGCGTGAGCTTTCCCGCCTTCCGTCGCTGCCAGGTGGCGAGCAGGGCGTGGGAGAGGAGCGGCAGCGCGCCCGCGTCGTGCGCCCCGCGGGGGCCGTCAGCGCTCACTTCCCGGACGATCAGCTCCGCCAGCCCCGGTTCGAGTTCCAGACCCACGGCCTTGGCCGGCCCGGTCACCGCTTCGCGCAGCTCTGTGTTGGTCAGCGGCCCGAGCACCATGTGCCGGTGTTGCAGCGCGTCGGCTAGTTCGGGATACCCGAGGCATTGCTCGTAGAAGTCGGCGCGTAGGCCGAGGACGACTAGTACGGGGGCTGGGTCGCCGGGGTCGGCGGGCGAGCACGCAGCGTGCAGGAGCTGGATGAAGAGGCGCCTGTTCGCCTCGTCGGGGCAGAGGGCGAACGCCTCCTCGAACTGATCCACGATGACGACCGGACGGGCGGCGGAGGATGACTCGCGTTGCGCCCATGCCGTGACGGCTTCCCTCACCGCGTCAGCGAATCGCGGAGTACGGGGCTCCTGCGCCGTCCGTTCCTCCGCGCCAGAGACGACGTGCGCGAGCTCGGGGATCCGACGGGTCAGCTCGGCGAGAGGATCGCTTCCGGGCACGAGCTGCAGAATCCCACTTGCGTTTCTGTTCTCGTCCCCCAGTGCGCCGTTCTGCAATGCGGTCACCAAGCCGGCGTTCAGCAGGGAGGATTTGCCCGCCCCTGAGGCGCCCACGAGCATGACCATGCCGCCCGTCTTCTCCACTGCGCGGAGCTGAGCGATGAGGGCATCCGTGCTCCGCTCTCGGCCGAAGAACCACCGGGAGTCCTGCTGACGGTACGAAGCCAGTCCCCGGTATGGGCACACACCGCCGGGGATGGCCAGGGCTTCGACCGGGGGTCGTTCCTCCTCTTCCTCCTCCGCGGATGTCGCGGGGCGGTCGCCGACCGGGTCGGCCACCGCGCGCTCCCACAGCCGCTGCCACTGGGTCAAGTCGTACAGACCCGTCGACACCGGCGCGGGGCGCAAGCGCCGTGCTTCGGGGATCAGGATCTGCAATACCGCTGCGAGGGCGGCGAACTGGGCAGGCACGTTCTTGGCCCGTCGCCAGTCGCTGATCCGCTGAGCGGACACCCGCACGGGGCGCCCTCGCTCGTCGACCCGCTGACGTCGGACGATCGCCTCGGCCACACTCTTGAGGGGAGGGTTGCCCGCCTCCTTGTACAGCAGCGCGAGACGTTCCGCGAAGGCTGTGCGTGCCCCTGAGTCGGAACTCAAGGTCTCCACCCCTTACTTCCCCCCGCGCCTGGACGTCCGGACCGGAAAACTCACCTTATATGGCTGACCTGGGGTTAAGCCGTTGCCCCGGCACCGGAACCTCCTCGGCGGGAGGCACAGCTGGCAGGATCACGACGCAGTAGCGAATCAACCACGCTGCGTTCGGCCAGGCCACCAGCCCAGCGCTCGGAGAGACAACTCATGACGCTGCAAGTTTTCGGTCAACTCCTGCTGGCGTTACGAGACGGTGGCGACGACGTCGCGTGAACTTGAAAGATCCGTGGAGCCGGCGGCATCCGGACCGCTGTCGCGTCGATCACGGGTCCGACCTCTACTCGATCCGCGCCGGTACGCCGATACGGCGCGGATCGACGCCGCCCGCACCCGTTCGGTACCGGTCCCCACGAGGGGAGGGACCGGTACCGAACGGTGCGGCGTGTGGGGGGACATGCAAACCACACGAAGCCGGGTGTTCGTCGGACAGTGGCTCCCGTACACGGCGTACGTATTGCTCGTCGCTGGCGCCCATCGCCGTGATGTGTGTTGCCGTTTCGGCGAGGCTCAGTCCGTGAACGCCACAGCGGCCCGCCGCTCAGAGTCCCGAGCCTGAGCCTCGGCCACGCGGCTCAGGATGAGTAGAGCAACGGGCACGGCGAATGCGAAGCCGGTAATGCTGCTGACGAGGTTGGTAACAAAGGGCTGGCTCGCCCAGCACACCCACAGCCGTGAGCACCGAGTAGTGATCGCAGATTGGGAAGCTGCGGGCTCAAGGGCGGGTTCGGGCATCGAGCCGTTCCTGTCGGAGCTTCTCGCGGCGTGCGAACTCGTGGCTTCTCTCGGCTGTGCTCCGCTGAAATGCAAGGGTGATCCCTGAGCCGAGCAGGGTGCCCAGGACGGCTACGACGCTGGCGATGACGGCTTCCACACCACAAGCTGATCACGTGTCGCCTACGTCGGGAGGTTGTTGGTCCAAGTCAGGCGCCGCCAACACGCTTTCCAACTGTTTTGGTGGGGTGTTGAGCTGCGTGCGGGGGCGTTCACCTGGGTTCCTGGGAGGCTCGCCGCACTCCGGTGCTACCCCACTACCTGCCACTCTGGGGGAGTGAGATTTCCATGATCCACTTCCTGCTCACTCCCGAGTCGGTCCGGAAAACGCATCAGGCCCGGTTTCCGTTTCCGGAAACCGGGCCTGACCTGGTGTTTCAGCTGTCGGGGTGGCGGGATTTGAACCCACGACCTCTTCGTCCCGAACGAAGCGCGCTGCCAAGCTGCGCTACACCCCGATTGTCGCTGCTGTCGCGGCGACGTCGTTTACTTTAGCCCACCGGTGGCCGGAGACGAAATCCGGTTTTCGGGGCGTCAGCGGCAGCGGGGGACCGGGTCGGGGCGGAGGTGGTCGAGGATGATGGTGACGAGGGCCAGGGCGTAGAAAGTGACGCCGAGGATGGCCGCGTTGCCGAGGACGCCGACGTAGCCGTGCAGGTCGACGTCCACGAAGGGGTACAGGTAGCGCGCCGGGGTGCCGGGCGACAGCATGACGCCGCGAGCCAGGGAAAAGGCCAGGTAGGCGAGGGGGTAGGCGAGCCAGGTGGTCGCGTGGCGGAGCGCCAGGGGGGCCGGGCGGGTCAGCAGGAGCCAGTCGATCACCGCGGCGATCGGCGTCACCGTGTGGAGGAGTTGGTTGGCCACCGCTTGCCAGCCCGTGAGCGTGTCGATCTCACCCGTCATCGAGAAGCCGCTGGACTGGTTCGCCAGGATCAGGTGGTAGACCAGGCCCCCGGCCACGATGTAGAGCAGTGTGCCGCCCGTCACCGCGCCGGGCAGCGGGCGCCGGGCCGTCCATGCCCGCCGGGCCGAGGCGGCGAAGACCACGGCCACGAGTACGTTCGTCTGGATCGTGAAGTAGCTGAGCACTCGGGGTGGGCTGCCCACGAGCACGTCGATGGTCACGCCCGTCGCCGCCGCGAGGGCCACGAGGATGCGGAAGGTTGCCGCCACGGGGCGGTGCAGGCGGGCCACCACCGCGGTCGCGGGGACGACGGAGGGCGTCGGCGGGGGGATACCCGGGATCGCGGGGAGGTCGGGTATGTCCCTGGGGATGGGAGCGATCATGGCCCCACGCTAAGTGGGTCGGGCGAATCGGGCTATATGGGGCGGTCTGGGTGGGTTACGTCGCCCGCAGCGCCGACCGGCCCGATGTGGAGTGCCCACCAGCGGCCATAAGCCCCCGCCAGCCCCCGGCAGCGTCGGGGACCGATCAGGACCAACCGCGACCTACCGGGACCTACCGGGAACGAACGCGACCAGCCGGGACCGATCGGAGGCGTTGGGCCTGTGACTCCATGCCCAGTGCCCCAGTGCCCCAGTGCCCCAGTGCCCCAGTGCCCCAGTGCCCAAGTGCCCCAGCCCCGCCCCCTACCCCCGCTCCACCAACGTCAGCAGCGAAGCCTCCGGTGGGCAGGCGAACCGTACCGGCGTGTAGCGGTTCGTGCCGCAGCCCGCCGAGACGTGCATGTATGACGTCCGGCCCTCCGCCGTGTGCGTGGACAGGCCTTTCACTCGGTCCGTGTCCAGGTCGCAGTTGGTGACGAAGGCGCCGTAGAAGGGGAGGCAGATCTGACCGCCGTGGGTGTGGCCGGCCAGGATCAGCGGGTAGCCGTCGGCCGTGAAGGCGTCCAGTGTGCGCAGGTACGGGGCGTGCACCACGCCCATCGAGAAGTCGGCCGACTGCGAGGGGCCGCCGGCCACTCGCGCGTAGCGGTCCCGCTTGATGTGCGGGTCGTCCAGGCCGGTCAGCTCGATCTCGGCGCCCTCGACCTTCAGCGTCCCCCGGGTGTTCGTCAGGTTCAGCCAGCCGGCCGTGTCGAAGCCGTCCCGCAGGTTCTCCCACGGGTTGTGGATGGCGCCCACCACGGGTGCGTTGCCGTTCAGACCGTGACGGCCGTGGGCCTTCTCGAGCAAGTACCGGGCGGGGTTGCGGGGTTTGGGGCCGTAGTAGTCGTTCGAACCGAAGACGTACGCGCCCGGGAAGTCCATCAGGGGGCCGAGCGCGTCCAGCACCTCGGGCACGCCCTCGGGGTCGGAGAGATTGTCCCCGGTGTTGATGACGAAGTCGGGGCGCAGCCCGGCCAGGGAGCGCAGCCAGCGCTGCTTCTTGCGCTGGCCGCTCACCATGTGGATGTCGGAGACCTGCAGGACGCGCAGGGGGCGCATCCCCGGTGGCAGGACCGGGACCGTCACTCGCCGGAGGCGGAAGGAACGGGCCTCGATCCCCGCCGCGTAGAACAGACCGGCGGCGCCCACCGCCGTAATTGCCAGGGGTACTCTGTATCGCGCGCGCATACGTCCATCGTGTCAGACCCCGGCGAAGGCGCGCCCCCACCTGTGGACAACCCGTCACGAACCGGAGCAACAAGGAAAGCGCGCCGCGAAATCAACAGGCGACGGTCTCACCACACCTGCGACAATCGACGGCATGACCACGCTCAAGTCGAAGCTGCAGGCAGACCTCAACGCCGCGATCAAGGAGCGCGACGAGCTCCGCTCCTCGACGCTCCGGCTGACCCTCGCCGCGATCACCAAGGAGGAGGTCGCGGGCAAGACCAAGCGCGAACTCTCCGACGACGAAGTGCAGAAGGTGATCACGCGGGAGGCGAAGAAGCGTCGCGAGGCCGCCGATGCCTTCGCGCAGGGCGGCCGCCCGGAGTCGGCCGAGCGGGAGAAGGCGGAGGGTGAGGTTCTCGCCACGTACCTGCCCAAGCAGCTGTCCGACGAGGAGCTTCAGCAGATCGTCGCCCAGGCCGTCGAGGAGGCGAAGGCGGCGGGGGCCGAGGGGCCACGCGCCATGGGGCAGGTCATGAAGATCGTGAACCCGAAGGTGGCCGGCCAGGCCGAGGGCGGCCGCGTCGCCGCCATCGTCAAGCAGCTCCTCGCGGGCTGAGGCATCGCCGGCAAGCATTGCCACGCCTACCGTGAGCGGGGTGACGCGATCGCGTCACCCCGCTCAATCGTACGCGCCTGGTGAGGCCCCGGGACCGTCAGCCCCGCTGACCGCCGTTCCCGTTACCGCTGTTGCTGTTGCCCTGGATCCATCCCTCGGGAATGGAGAAGGTGGGCGTCGGGATCCCGCCACCGCCGTTGGTCTGGCCGCTGATGGTGGTCCCGTTGGTGCCGTTCCCGTTCCCGTTCCCGTTGCCGTTCCCGTTGTTGTCGCCGTTGTTCCCGTCGCCCTTGCCCTTGTCGCCGTCGGGAATGTCGACCAGGTTGAAGGACGGGGAGTCCTTGCCCACGAGGGCGCCGCTCATCAGATCCCGCCAGATGGGGCCGGGTACCTGACCGCCGTAGACCTTGTCGTGGTAGACGCCACCGATCCGGATGCCCACCATCTTGACCTTCTGGGTGGCGCTGCCGACCCAGACCGCGCCGGACAGGTTCGGTGTGTAGCCGACGAACCAGGCGTTCCTGCGCTCGTCCGTCGTACCCGTCTTACCGGCGTTGGCACGGTCGGTGAGACCGGCCTGCTGGCCCGTACCGGAGTCGATCACGCCGCTCAGCAGGGTGTTGATGGTGTCCGCGGTCTTCTCCGACATCGCACGCGAGCAGGTCGACTTGGGCACCTCGAGGGACTTCTGCCGGCCGCCGATCTTCTGCGTGATCGACTCGATGGCGATCGGGGTGCAGTACATGCCGCGGGAGGCGAAGGCCGCGTACGCGGTGGCCATCGTCAGCGGGGAGATGCCCTTGGAGCCGAGGGCGATGGCGGGCACCTGGGGGATCTTGTCGCCGTTGCCCTGGACCACGCCGAGCTTGTCGATCTGCTTCACCACCGGGCAGAGGCCGATGTCGCTGATCATCTGCACGAAGTAGGTGTTGACCGACTTGGCCATCGCCTCCTTCAGCCGGTACGGACCGACCTCCGAGGTGCTCTCGTTCGGCACTTGCTCGTTGGCCTGGTTGGTCCAGGGCCTGCTGCCGCACGTCTGAACGGGGCTGGGGTAGGGCATCTTGTTCGGCGACGAGTACTCCTTTGTCGCCGGCACGCCCTGCTCCAGCGCGGCCGCGGCCACGAACGGCTTGAAGGTCGAACCCGTCGGGAAGCCGTAGTTGGAGCCGCCCATGTCGTAGTTGACCGAGTAGTTGTACTCCGTCTCGTTCTTCCCGTAGCCGTACGGCTTCGACTGGCCCATTCCGAGGATCTTGCCGGTGCCGGGCTCGACCAGGCTGGCCGCGGCGGCGACCTTGTCCGACTTGTTGACGTGGTCCTTGAGCGAAGCCTGCACCGAGTCCTGGGACTGCGGGTCGAGCGTCGTACGGATCGTCAGGCCGCCCTGGTTCCAGATCTTCGCCCGGGCCTCCTTGGTCTTGCCGAAGACGGGATCGTTCAGGAAGACGTGCTCCACGTACTTGCAGAAGAAGCTGGCGCCCTTGACGGCCGTGATGCAGCCGTTCTTGGGCTGACTGACGTGCAGGCCGAGCTTCTTCTTCTTGGCCGCCTCGGCCTCCTGCTGGGAGATGTCGTGCACCTCGGCCATGCGCTGCAACACGGTGTTGCGGCGCTTGGTCGCCTCGGCCTCGTCATTGACCGGGTCGTAGCGGCTGGGCGACTGGACGATGCCCGCGAGCAGCGCCGACTCCTGGAGGTTCAGGTTCTTGGCGGGCTTGGAGAAGTAGCGCTGGGCGGCGGCCTCGATGCCGTACGCCTGCTCGCCGAAGAAGGTGATGTTCAGGTAGTTCTCGAGGATCTTCTTCTTGCCGAGCTTCTCCTCGAGCTGGATCGCGTACTTGAGCTCGCGGATCTTGCGGCCGAGGGTCTGCTGAGTGGCCTGGGCGACCTTCGTCGGGTCGTCGCCGGCCTCCTCAACGAAGTAGTTCTTCACCAGCTGCTGGGTGAGGGTGGAGGCGCCCTGGGCCACTCCGCCGTTCTGCGCGTTCTGGTTCAGGGCGCGCAGGATGCCTTTCAGGTCGACCGCGCCGTGCTGGTAGAAGCGTGAGTCCTCGATCGCGACGATCGACTTCTGCATGTACGGCGAGATGTCCTTGAGCTCGACCACCGTGCGGTCGCGCGAGTAGACCGTCGCGATCTGACCGCCCTGATTGTCCAGGATCGCGGTCCGCTGGCTGAGCGCGGGACTCTTCAGATTGTCGGGAATGTCGTCGAAACCCTGGACGGAGCCCTTGGCCGCCAGGCCGAGCGCGCCCGCGGCGGGCAGCGCGATTCCGGCCATGACGGCGCCCGCGAGCACACTGACACCGAGGAACTTGGCGGCCTGCTGCGTAGGGGACAGGCCACCGCCCGAGCGCTTCTTTGGCATGAGGGCAGCCTACGTTCTCATTCGCCGGACACGCGTATATGCCTTGGCCTAAGCTGCTCTCAACTGTCACAGCAGTGTGGCCACGTATCAATACGTCCGGCGACCCCGAATCGTTCCGGAGGTCTCCCAGCTTCTTGTTGGGCGCGTGTCCGAATCCGCCTTGTGTGTCACGCGGCGTCCGTTGTGACTCAACTGAACTGTCCCGGATTGCCGGAATACTCACGCATGTCCTCAGCTCACTCCCCCGGGTGATCTGCCGCTTACGCATAGTCCGTTCGGGCCATTCAAGATTGGGCCCGAAGGGGGTGTTGCGCTGTGCCCACCTTCCGTAACGTCCTCAACTGGCGGCGGTGCATATGCCGCTGCCGCCGTGGGGGAGCCTCGATTCGGGAGAGGACGGCGCCGGTATGGGCTGGGTAACCGACTGGAGTGCGCAGGCGGCCTGCCGCACTACCGATCCAGATGAACTGTTCGTTCAAGGAGCAGCGCAGAACAGGGCGAAGGCAGTGTGCACCGGATGTCCGGTACGCACGGAGTGCCTCGCCGATGCGCTCGACAACCGCGTCGAATTCGGCGTGTGGGGTGGCATGACGGAGCGGGAGCGCCGCGCGCTGCTGCGCCGCCGGCCGACCGTCACCTCGTGGCGTCGCCTGCTGGAGACCGCGCGTACGGAGTACGAGCGCGGCGCGGGCCTGCTGCCCCTCGACGAGGAAGAGGTGTACGAGCGCTACGCGGCGGTGGGCTGAGGGGGCGTTCGCCCTACGGGGCAGCGCGTTTCCGGCGGGTTCTTCATCAGGTTCCCCTGAGCCACCTCGGATTCTCTCAGGTTCACCCTGAGCCACCTCCGACTCTCAGGATTCGGGCAGCTCCGGCCGATTGGCCGCGAGCCGGTCCCCGATGTCCCGCAACCCTACGAGATCGTGTACGTCGCCCGGCAGTGCGGCGACTTCGGCCACCGCCACTTCGGGGTGGAGCGCGGTGAAGCGGTCACGCGTGCGCTGCTCGCGGGAGAGCAGCTGCATCCGCTCGGCGTGCAGCTTCAGCAGGTCCGCGGTGAGTTGGTCGACGGATCGCTCCGTGTCCGTGGTGGCGGGGGAGCCTTCGTCAGGAGCTGAGGTCTGGGAAGCGGGAGAATCTGAACTGCCGGACGGGTCGGGAGAGTTACGAAGTCCAGCTTTCCCGTCGTCCTGATCCACAATGCGGGCGTCTTCAAGATTTTCCGCGGCGGCGAGCGCCCGCTCGGCGGACAGCTGGGCGGCACCGCTGCCATGGACCCGGTTGAGCACCAGACCGGCGAACGGCATGTCCTCGGCGGCCAGCCGCTCCACGAAGTACGCGGCCTCGCGCAGCGCGTCCCGCTCAGGGGCCGCCACCACCAGGAACGCCGTGCCGGGCGCCTGGAGCAGCTTGTACGTGGCGTCCGCGCGCGTACGGAACCCGCCGAACGTGGTGTCCATCGCGGCGACGAACGTCTGGACGTCCTTGAGGAGCTGGCCGCCCAGGAGCTTGCCCAGGGTGCCGGTCATCATCGACATCCCGACGTTCAGGAACTTCATCCCCGCCCGGCCGCCCAGCTTCGCCGGTGCCGTCAGCAGCCGGATCAGTCGTCCGTCGAGGAACGATCCGAGCCGCTTCGGGGCGTCAAGGAAGTCCAGCGCCGAGCGGGACGGCGGCGTGTCGACCACGATGAGGTCCCACTCGTCGCGGGCGCGCAGCTGGCCCAGCTTCTCCATCGCCATGTACTCCTGCGTGCCCGCGAAGCCCGCCGAAAGCGACTGGTAGAAGGGGTTGTTGAGGATCACGGCCGCCCGCTCGCCGTCCGCGTGCGCCTCGACGATCTCGTCGAAGGTGCGCTTCATGTCGAGCATCATGGCGTGCAGCTCGCCGTCGCCCTCGACGCCCTTCACCCGGCGCGGGGTGTTGTCCAGCGAGTCGATGCCCATCGACTGGGCGAGCCGGCGCGCCGGGTCGATGGTGAGGACGACCACCCTGCGGCCGCGCTCGGCTGCGCGCAGCCCCAGGGCTGCCGCCGTGGTCGTCTTGCCGACGCCTCCCGAGCCGCAGCACACCACGATGCGGGTCTTCGGGTCGTCGATCAGCGGGTCGACATCGAGGACGCGGGCGGGGTCCAGACTCATGACATCCCTTGCTTCCGCAGCTGTGTGGCCAGTTCGTACAGGCCCGCCAGGTCCATGCCCTCGGCGAGCAGCGGTAGTTCGTGCAGCGGCAGGCCCAGCTCGGCCAGTACGGTCCGCTGCTCCTGCTCCAGCGCGTGCCGCTCGGCGTACTCCTCGGCCTGCTCGAGAAGCGGGTCGACGAGCCGCTCCGCGTTCCCGCCGCGGCGCGCTCCGCCCAGGCCGGCCGCGGACAGGGACCGGGCGATGGCGGTGTGCGGGGCGGACCGGGTGAACTCAAGGGCGGCCTCGTCGAGCACCCGGGGCCGCACCATGTTCACGATGATCCGGCCCACCGGCAGTTTCGCGGCGCGCAGTTCCGCGATCCCGTCGGTGGTCTCCTGGACGGGCATCTCTTCCAGGAGAGTCACCAAGTGGACGGCGGTCTCCGGGGACTTGAGGACGCGCATGACGGCCTGTGCCTGATTGTGTATCGGGCCGATCTTGGCGAGGCCCGCCACCTCGTCGTTCACGTTCAGGAAGCGGGTGATGCGGCCTGTGGGGGGCGCGTCCATCACCACGTAGTCGTACGCGAACCGCCCGCTCTTGTCCTTGCGCCGTACGGCCTCGCACGCCTTGCCGGTGAGGAGTACGTCGCGCAGGCCGGGTGCGATCGTCGTCGCGAAGTCGATCGCGCCCAGCTTCTTCAGGGCGCGGCCCGCGCCACCCAGTTTGTAGAACATCTGGAGGTAGTCCAGTAGCGCCAGTTCGGGGTCGATGGCGAGGGCGTACACCTCCCCGCCGCCCGGAGCGACGGCGATCTTCCGTTCCTCGTAGGGCAGCGCCTCTGTCTCGAAGAGCTGCGCGATGCCCTGTCTGCCCTCGACCTCGACGAGGAGGGCGCGCTTGCCCTCGGTCGCGAGGGCGAGCGCGAGGGCGGCGGCCACCGTGGTCTTGCCGGTACCGCCCTTGCCGCTGACGACCTGGAGCCTGCTCACGTATTCGAGCCTAACCAGTCCGCCGCCGGAGTACGCAGGAGGCTGTGGACAACGTGTGCGTGGGGCTGCTCACGGCAGCGGCTACAGTCGGCCACATGACCAAGTGGGAATACGCAACCGTGCCTCTGCTCGTCCATGCCACGAAGCAGATTCTGGACACCTGGGGCGAGGACGGCTGGGAGCTCGTCCAGGTCGTGCCCGGGCCGAACAACCCCGAGCAGTTGGTGGCCTACCTGAAGCGGGAGAAGTCGGCATGAGCGGCGCCGTCGAGTCGAAGCTCGCGGAACTCGGGCTGAGCCTGCCGGACGTGGTCCCGCCGCTGGCGGCGTACCAGCCGGCCGTGCAGTCGGGTGTGTACGTGTACACGGCGGGGCAGCTTCCGATGGTGGACGGCAAGCTTCCGGTCACCGGGAAGGTGGGGGCGGAGGTCACGGCCGAGGAGGCCAAGGATCTGGCCCGCACGTGTGCGTTGAACGCGCTGGCGGCGGTCAAGTCGGTCGCGGGCGACCTGGACCGCATCGCGCGTGTGGTGAAGGTCGTCGGCTTCGTGGCTTCCGCCTCGGACTTCACCGGTCAGCCCGGTGTCCTGAACGGCGCGAGTGAGCTCCTGGGCGCGGTGCTGGGCGACAAGGGCGTCCATGCGCGCAGCGCGGTGGGTGTCGCGGTACTGCCGCTGGACGCGCCGGTGGAGGTCGAGATCCAGGTGGAGCTGACGTCTCCGTAGAAGGTTCGCGATCCAGCCCGTCCGGCGTTTGAGGACGAGCGCGAAGCGCGATACGGGGGTCTGCAGGCGGAGCCCCCAGGGACGGGAAGGGTAGGGGCGGCGGGGGCGAAAGACGCAGGTGGCCGCACCAGTGCGCGGGGAGGCCTCGAACATCCGCCCGGCTCGGGATAGCCTCCGGCCATGGCGAATGGGCAGTGGTTTCCACCGGAGTGGCCCGAGCGGATCCGCGCGCTCGCGGAGGGCACGCTGACACCGGTGGCCCCCAGACGGGCGGCCACCGTCATGCTGCTCAAGGACGACCACGGCACCCCCGCGGTGCACATGCTGCGCAGACGCGCCTCCATGGCCTTCGCCGGGGGCGCGTACGCGTATCCGGGCGGCGGCGTGGACCCGCGCGACGACGACCACCAGATCCGCTGGGCGGGCCCCACGCGCGCGTGGTGGGCGAAAAGGCTGGGCGTGGACGAGACCTCCGCCCAGGCCATCGTCTGCGCGGCCGTGCGGGAGACGTACGAGGAGGCGGGCGTCCTGCTCGCCGGGCCCGCCCCGGACACCGTGGTCGGGGACACCACGGGCGAGCAGTGGGAGGCGGACCGCGCGGCCCTGGTCGCCCGCGACCTCTCCTTCGCCGAGTTCCTCGACCGCCGTGGACTCGTCCTCAGGTCCGACCTGCTCGGCGCCTGGACCCGCTGGATCACCCCCGAGTTCGAAACCCGCCGCTACGACACCTGGTTCTTCGTGGCCGCCCTCCCGGAGGGCCAGCGCACCCGCAACGCCTCCACGGAGGCCGACCGCACGGTGTGGATCCGCCCCGCTGACGCCGCGGAACGGTACGACAAGGGTGAGCTGCTCATGATGCCGCCCACCGTCGCGACCCTGCGCCAGCTCGTCCCGTACGGCAGCGCCGCCGACGCCCTCGCCGCCGCGCCCGCCCGCGATCTGACCCCCGTCCTGGCCAAGGCCCGCCTGGCGAACGGCGAAGTGGTCCTCACCTGGCCAGGACACGACGAGTTCACCAAGCACATCCCGACCGGTGGAGCCCCCGCATGACCGACGCAGCCGAACTCCCCGGCCAGCCGAGAGGCGGGGTCCTCTCCGGCCCCGCCACTGAGCGCGCCGTCAACGTCCTGGCCCCCAACGCCTCCGCGATGACCCTGGACGGCACTAACACCTGGATCGTCTCCGAGCCGGACTCCGAGCTCGCCGTGGTGATCGACCCGGGGCCCCTGGACGACGTACATCTGCGCGGTGTCGTGGATACGGCGCAGAAGGCCGGGAAGCGGGTCGCGCTGACGCTGCTCACGCACGGGCATCCCGATCACGCCGAGGGCGCCGCGCGGTTCGCCGAGCTGACGGGGACGAAGGTGCGGGCGCTGGACCCGGCGCTGCGACTCGGGCACGAGGGGCTGGCCGCCGGAGACGTGATCATCGTGGGCGGCCTCGAGCTGCGCGTCGTACCGACCCCCGGACACACCGCGGACTCACTGTGCTTCCATCTCCCGGCCGACGGGGCCGTTCTGACCGGTGACACCATCCTGGGGCGCGGCACGACCGTGGTGGCCCACCCTGACGGCCGCCTGGGCGACTATCTCGACTCCCTGCGCCGGCTGCGCTCCCTGACAGTCGACGACGGCGTCCACACCGTCCTGCCCGGTCACGGACCCGTCCTCGAAGACGCCCAAGGCGCCGTCGAGTTCTATCTCGCCCACCGTGCCCACCGGCTCGCCCAAATCGAGACGGCGGTCGAGAACGGCTACCGGTCGCCTGGTGAGGTCGTCGCGCATGTGTACGCGGACGTGGACCGTTCGCTCTGGCCCGCGGCGGAGTTGTCGGTGCGTGCCCAGCTGGAGTACCTGAGCGAGCACGGCCTCATCTAGGCCGTCAGCAGGGCTGGAGACAGCCTCTTTGGCGTTTGAGGAGCGGGGGCTTGGGCGCGGAGCCCCCAAGGGCGATGAAGGTCTCCCCGCTCGAGCGAAGCCGAGAGTGGGGAAGGGCAGGGGCGGGTGGGGGCGGGCGGGGGCGAAAACCGCCCGCGGCAAGCGCGACGGGGTCCCGCCTCCCAAGAAGGCGGGACCCCGTGTGCGTACGGCCAAGACCCAGCGTCAGCGTGACCGCTTCGCGAGCCTCTCCACGTCCAGCAGAATCACCGCGCGCGCCTCCAGGCGGAGCCACCCGCGCCCGGCGAAGTCGGCGAGTGCCTTGTTGACGGTCTCACGCGACGCGCCGACCAGCTGGGCCAGCTCCTCCTGCGTGAGGTCGTGCACGACGTGGATGCCCTCTTCGGACTGCACGCCGAAGCGGCGCGAGAGGTCCAGGAGGGCGCGGGCCACGCGGCCCGGGACGTCCGAGAAGACCAGGTCGGACATCTGGTCGTTGGTCTTGCGCAGGCGCCGGGCGACGGCGCGCAGCAGGGCGGCGGCCACCTCGGGACGCGCGTTCAGCCACGGCTGGAGGTCGCCGTGGCCGAGGCCCAGCAGCTTGACCTCGGTCAGCGCGGTGGCGGTCGCCGTGCGCGGGCCCGGGTCGAACAGCGACAGCTCGCCGATCAGCTCACCGGGGCCGAGAACGGCCAGCATGTTCTCGCGGCCGTCGGGGGAGGTGCGGTGGAGCTTCACCTTGCCCTCGGTGACCACGTAGAGGCGGTCTCCGGGGTCGCCCTCATGAAAGAGAGCGTCACCGCGCGCGAGGGTCACCTCACTCATGGAGGCGCGGAGCTCCGCGGCCTGCTCGTCATCGAGCGCCGCGAAGAGCGGGGCGCGCCGCAGAACGTCGTCCACGAGTTCTCTCCTTGTCGACCTGCTCAGGGGATCTTGCTCCCCCTTGGTACCAGGGGACCGTGTTCCCCATCTTGCCGGACGGTCCAAACAGTGTGATCAGTCACAAGTCTGCCGCACTGGCGTCCCAGCGAGTGCGGCAGGGGGCCAATTGGGGGCCGATCTCCCGGGTCCGGGGCGGATGTCGGTGCCGGGCTTTAGGCTGGCCGGGTGTCCAAATCGCCGGTGAGAGCACAGGCCAAGGGGGCTGGACGGGTGGTTGTACGTCGTGATTCCGCTGTGGGCGAACAGGCCCCCGACGGAACCGAGAATCCGACAAAAGCGGCAAAGTCGACGCCGGTGAAGGCGTCGACGGAGGTGCCGACGGAGACGCCGGTCAAGGCTGCAGCAAAGGCGCCCGCGAAAGCCCCGCCAAAGAAGGCCGCCAAGAACAAGAAGGCGACGGCCACCAAGAAGGCCGTACCCGAAAAGAAGACCGCAGCCGCAAAGACCGCAGCCGCCAAGTCCGCAGCCGCCGCAGGCAAGAAGTCACCCCCCGCCAAGAAGTCCCCGCAGAAGGCGCCCGCGCCAGACACCGCTCTCGTCCGCCGAGCCCGCCGCATCAACCGCGAGCTCGCCGAGGTGTACCCGTACGCCCACCCGGAGCTCGACTTCGAGAACCCCTTCCAGCTGATCATCGCCACGGTCCTGTCGGCCCAGACCACCGACCTGCGGGTGAACCAGACGACCCCGGCGCTCTTCGCCAAGTACCCGACCCCCGAGGACTTGGCCGAGGCCAACCCGGAGGAGGTCGAGGACATCCTGCGCCCGACCGGGTTCTTCCGGGCCAAGACCAAGTCGGTGATAGGGCTCTCCAGGGCCCTGCGGGACGACTTCGGGGGTGAGGTGCCCGGTCGTTTGGAAGACCTCGTCAAGCTTCCGGGAGTCGGCCGGAAGACCGCCTTCGTCGTGCTCGGGAACGCCTTCGGACGTCCCGGAATCACCGTGGACACCCACTTCCAGCGACTCGTCCGCCGCTGGCAGTGGACCGAGGAGACGGAGCCGGACAAGATCGAGGCGGCCGTCGGCGCGCTCTTCCCGAAGAGCGAGTGGACGATGCTGTCCCACCACGTGATCTTCCACGGCCGCCGCATCTGCCACGCCCGCAAGCCGGCCTGCGGCGCCTGCCCCATCGCCCCGCTCTGCCCGGCGTACGGGGAGGGCGAGACCGATCCCGAGAAGGCGAAGAAGCTCCTGAAGTACGAGAAGGGCGGCTTCCCCGGCCAGCGGCTCAAGCCCCCGCAGGCGTATCTGGACGCGGGCGGCATCCCCGCACCCCCACTGGGCGCCGGATGACGGAACGAACAGAGCACCAGCAGGCGTTGAGAAGAGCAGAACGGGGGTGGCGATGACGCGCGCGAGCAACACGCAGGGCGGGCCGGTGACGCTCAGCAGGGACGGTCTGCCCGACTGGCTGACCCCGGTCGCGCACGCCGCCGAGACGGTCGAGCCGCTCCAGCTGAGCCGCTTCCTGCCGCCGGAGAACGGCGCGGGACGCCAGTCCGCCGTCCTCATCCTGTTCGGCGAGGGCGAGCGCGGCCCCGAGGTGCTGCTCATGGAGCGCGCCAGCTCCCTGAGATCGCACGCCGGTCAGCCCTCCTTCCCCGGCGGCGCCCTCGACCCGCAGGACGGCGACCCGAAGGCCGACGGGCCGCTGCGGGCCGCCCTGCGCGAGGCCGAGGAGGAGACCGGCCTCGATCCGACCGGCGTCCAGCTCTTCGGCGTGCTGCCCAGGCTGTACATCCCGGTGAGCGGCTTCGTGGTCACCCCGGTGCTTGGCTGGTGGCGCCGCCCCACCCCGGTCGGCGTCGTGGACCCGGGTGAGACGGCCCGGGTCTTCACGGTCCCCGTGGCGGATCTCACGGATCCCGCCAACCGCGCCACGGCCGTGCACCCCAGCGGCCACAGAGGCCCGGCATTTCTGGTCGAATCCGCCCTGGTCTGGGGCTTCACGGCCGGCGTGATCGACAAGATCCTGCATTACGCGGGCTGGGAGCGCCCCTGGGACCGCGACAAGCAGGTCCCGCTCGACTGGCGCGCATGACAAGGTGATCTCCGTGCTGTGTTTGCCTGGGGGACAACCCCCAGACCCCCGGCCGGACGGCAGCGACCGGAAAGTGATGAGGCGAGGCTCGAAGCAGTGAACGTGCTGGACATCCTGTTGCTGGTCGCCGCCGTGTGGTTCGCGATCGTGGGCTATCGCCAGGGCTTCGTCGTCGGCATCCTGTCGGTGATCGGCTTCCTGGGCGGTGGCCTCGTCGCCGTCTATGTGCTCCCCGTCATCTGGGGCTGGGCGACCGACGACACCAAGGTGAGTACGACCGCTGCCGTCGTCGCGGTCGTCGTCGTGATCGTCTGTGCCTCCGTCGGCCAGGCCCTCACCACCCACCTCGGCAACAAGCTGCGCCGGTACATCACGTGGTCCCCCGCCCGCGCCCTGGACGCCACGGGCGGCGCCCTCGTCAACGTCGTGGCGATGCTCCTCGTGGCCTGGCTGATCGGCTCCGCCCTCGCGGGTACGACGCTGCCGACGCTCGGCAAGGAAGTCCGCAACTCCAAGGTGCTGCTCGGCGTGTCGCGGGCCCTGCCCGCCCAGGCCAACACCTGGTTCGCCGACTTCTCCTCGGTTCTCGCGCAGAACGGCTTCCCGCAGGTCTTCAGCCCCTTCGCCAACGAGCCGATCACCGAGGTCCAGCCTCCTGACTCGGCGCTCGCGCGCAGCCCCGTGGCCACCCGCGCGCAGAGGTCCATCGTCAAGGTCATGGGCACCGCCCAGAGCTGCGGCAAGGTCCTCGAGGGCAGCGGCTTCGTCTTCGGCGACCGCCGCGTGATGACCAACGCGCACGTGGTCGGCGGGGTCGACGAGCCGACCGTGCAGATAGGCGGCGAGGGCCGGAAGTACGACGCCAAGGTCGTCCTGTACGACTGGGAGCGCGACATCGCCGTACTCGACGTACCCGCCCTGGACGCACCCGCGCTGCGGTTCTCCACTCAGGACGCGGCAAGCGGCAACAGCGCGATCGTCGCCGGGTTCCCGCAGAACGGCTCGTACAACGTCCAGCCCGCGCGCGTGCGCGGCCGCATCACGGCCAACGGCCCGGACATCTACCACCGCAAAACGGTGCGCCGCGATGTCTACTCGCTCTACGCGACGGTCCGCCAGGGCAACTCCGGCGGCCCGCTGCTCACCCCCGAAGGCAGGGTGTACGGCGTCGTCTTCGCGAAGTCGCTCGACGACCCCGACACCGGGTACGCGCTCACCGCGGACGAGGTCCAGGAGGACATCACCAAGGGGCGTACGGCCAACCAGCAGGTGGACAGCGACAGCTGCGCGCTGTGACCCTCAACGGAGCAGGAGCGAGGGTGACGTAGCCGCTGACCCGCAAGGGTGGGTCAGGGGCGGGGGTGACGCAGTCGCGCCGATACCCAGCGGGCCCGGCGGCGCAGAATGTGCGGAATCCCCAGCCTGAGGTCCGTACCCGGCAGCTGCGGGGTGCCCCTCTGGTGAGAGCTCAGGCCCGCGGCCGAGCGGCGGTTGCGTGGTGCGTCACTGTAGTCGTGCGTCCAGCCCATACCCCGACGTCTGCCCTTGCCCCAAGGTCGATAACCGCCGCCCGGCCCCTCAATTGGCCTATGCGCCAGGCAAGTGGCCGTTCGTAGGACAGGTGTTCCCGCTCCGGAAACCGAACGTGTTCAAACGGTCACCGATCGGGCTCGGGGTCCTTCAGCCAGTTGACCAATTCGGTGGAAAAGGCCACCGGGTCCTCTTCGTGCGGAAAGTGTCCGAGTCCGTCGAACAGCCGCCAGCGGTATGGCGCTTCGACGTACTCCCCGGATCCGGCCGCGCTCCGCGTCCGCATCACCGGATCGAGAGATCCGTGCAGATGCAGCGTCGGTACCCGCACCGGCCGCTTCATGCGCCGGTTGAACTGGATGCCGTCCGGGCGCGCGATGGACCGCACCATCCACCGGTACGGCTCGATCGAGCAGTGCGCCGTCGACGGAATGCACATGGCACGGCGGTACGTCTCCACGGCCTCGTCGTCCGGCAGCCGGGGCCCCGACCAGTCCCGTACCAGACGACCCACCAGGGCGCCGTCGTCCGCGACGAGTTGACGCTCCGGAACCCACGGCCGCTGGAACCCCCAGATGTAGGAGCCCGCGGCCGACTGCTTGACGTCGGACAGCATGGCGGAGCGCCAACGCCGGGGATGCGGCATCGACGACACCGCGAGCCGGCGTACGAGCTTGGGCCGCATGACGGCCGCCGTCCACGCCAGGTAGCCGCCCAGATCGTGCCCGACCAGCGCGGCATCGGGCTCGCCGAGGGACCGTACGACCCCGGTGATGTCGAGCGCGAGGTTGGCGGGGTCGTAACCGCGCGGGGTGCGGTCGCTGCCCCCGACACCCCGCAGATCCATGGCCACGGCCCGGAAGCCCGCGTCGGCGAGCGCCACCAGCTGATGGCGCCAGGCCCACCAGAACTGCGGGAAGCCGTGCAGCAGCAGGACGAGCGGCCCGTCGCCCATCTCGGCGATGTGGAAGCGCGCGCCGTTCGCGGCGACGTCCCTGTGACTCCAGGGACCATCCAGCCGTACGGCCGAGGTCGGTTGCGCCGAAGGTGTGGCGGGGTCCGTCATGAGGATGAGCGTGCCACAGCCGCGACCGCGTCCTCGACCCGCTCGTTGCGGGGATGCGGCTTGGCGTTCTGCAGGACGCCCGCCGTCTCCTTCATCGAGGCAGCGACCTTCTGCGGTCCCTGGCTCTTCTTGGCCTTCTTCGCGAAGACCACGCCGATCAGCGCGAGCAACCCGGCGACCAGCACGTTCGCGGCGAAGGACAGCACGAAGCAGACCGCGAGGTTCCAGTGGCTCCAGGTCCGGATGCCGTACGCGAGGGCGAAGTTCAGCATCGGCAGGGAGAAGATCAGCACCGCGCCGGCCACCGAGAACGCGCCGCCGCTGACCGCACCGCGCTTGACGTCGTGCTTGAGCTGCGCCTTCGCCAGCGCGATCTCGTCGTGCACCAGCGCGGACATCTCGGTCGTCGCCGAGGCGAACAGCTGGCCGATGCTGCGTTCGGCGCCGACCGGGCTGCCGTCGGGTGCGCTCATCGCGATCTCCCTCTTCTGCATGTGTTTGTGCGGTCCTGTCAGATCATGCCGGACCGTCGTCCCCCTCGCTTGCCCCGGCTGCTACTTCGGCAAGCCTGCGGTGCTCGGCGGCCTTGCGCTCGTAGATCTCGGCCATCCGCAGGTGGTACGCCGGGTTCTCCTGCTCGTAGATGTCGGGGATGCCGTCGCGGTCCTCGTCACGCTCCTCCGCTTCGCACAGCGCGTGGTACTTGGCGTTGCGTATCTTCAGCAGCACCGTGGCGAGGACGGCCGCGATGAGCGAGCCGACCAGGACGGCGGCCTTGACCTCGTCGGTGAGCAGCGCGTCGCCGTCGAAGGCGAGCTCGCCGATGAGCAGCGAGACGGTGAAGCCGATCCCGGCGAGGGAGGCGACGGCGGCGACGTCGGCCCAGGCCAGGTCCTCACTGAGCGAGGCCCTGGTGAACCGTGCCGTCAGCCAGGTGCCGCCGAAGATGCCGACCGACTTGCCGACCACGAGTCCAAGCACCACACCGAGGGTCTCGGGCCGGGTGAACACATCTCCCAGCGCCCCACCGGAGACCGTGACCCCCGCGCTGAACAGGGCGAACAGCGGCACGGCGAGTCCGGCGGAGACAGGCCGCACGAGATGCTCGATGTGCTCGCCGGGGGAGTGCTCCTCGCCCTCGTGGCGGTGGCAGCGCAGCATCAGGCCCATCGCGACACCGGCGATGGTGGCGTGGATGCCGCTGTTGTACATCAGCCCCCAGATGACGAGCGCGAGCGGAACGTACACGTACCAGCCGCGTACGCCCGTGCGCAGCAGCAGCCAGAAGACGGCGAGTCCGACGACCGCCCCGCCGAGCGCCGCGAAGTCGATCTTCTCGGTGAAGAAGACCGCGATGATCAGGATCGCGAACAGATCGTCGACGACGGCGAGTGTGAGCAGGAAGGCGCGCAGGGCGGACGGCAGGGAGGTTCCGATCACGGCGAGCACGGCGAGTGCGAAGGCGATGTCGGTGGCGGTGGGGACGGCCCACCCGTCGAGGGAGCCCCCGCCGAACACGTTCGTGAGGACATAGACGAGCGCGGGCACGGCCATACCGCAGAGCGCCGCGACGACCGGCAGCAGCGCGGCCTTCGGGTCCCGCAGATCGCCGGCCACCAGCTCGCGCTTGAGCTCGATCCCGGCGACGAAGAAGAACACGGCGAGCAGTCCGTCGGCCGCCCAGTGCTCTACGGACAGATCGAGCCCGAGCGCGGCAGGACCGAAGTGGAAGTGGCCGACGCTCGCGTAACTGTCCCGCAGCGGGGTGTTCGCCCAGATCAGCGCGGCGATCGCGGCGACCAGCAGCAGTACGCCGCCCACGGTCTCGGTGCGCAGCGCGTCCGCGACGAAGTTCCGTTCCGGCAGGGACAGCCGGCCGAGGAACTTGCGGGTGGGAGTGCGGGGCGCGGCCACGGCGGAGACCTCCGGGTCAGTACGGCTGGCTGACGGCCGTCACGCGGGATCGCTGACGGCGTTGCCGACCAGACTTCCCGGCGCACCCTGAAGCGGCCACTTTACCTTGTTATTACAGCCACATTTTCGGCTATGCGGACAAAAAGGGGCATCCGGCGCGCTGCCGGATGCCCCTCGATGTCGTACTCAGTGACGCACTCAGTCCTCGCTCGGCGCGGCCGGCAGCTTCGTCTGGATCAGGTCCATCACCGTGGAGTCGGTGAGCGTGGTGACATCGCCGAGTTCGCGGTTCTCGGCGACATCGCGCAGCAGACGGCGCATGATCTTGCCGGACCGGGTCTTCGGCAGCTCGGCCACCGGCAGGATCCGCCTCGGCTTGGCGATGGGCCCGAGCGTGGCGCCCACGTGATTGCGCAGATCGGCCACCAGCCCGTCGTCCTCGGCGGAAGCCGTCCCACGCAGGATCACGAACGCGACGATCGACTGCCCGGTCGTCTCGTCCGCCGCGCCCACGACCGCTGCCTCGGCGACCGACGGGTGCGAGACGAGCGCCGACTCGACCTCGGTCGTCGAGATGTTGTGCCCGGACACCAGCATCACGTCGTCGACCCGGCCCAGCAGCCAGATGTCCCCGTCCTCGTCCTTCTTGGCACCGTCCCCGGCGAAGTACTTGCCCTCGAAGCGCGACCAGTACGTGTCGAGGAACCGCTGGTCATCGCCCCAGATGGTGCGCAGCATCGCCGGCCACGGCTCGGTGAGGACGAGGTAACCGCCGCCGCCGTTCGGCACTTCCCGCGCCTCGTCGTCGACGACCGTCGCCGCGATGCCCGGCAGCGGCCGCTGCGCGGACCCCGGCTTGGTCTCGGTGACCCCCGGCAGCGGCGAGATCATCATCGCGCCGGTCTCGGTCTGCCACCAGGTGTCGACGATGGGTGTCCGGTCGGCACCGATGTGCTTGCGGTACCAGATCCAGGCCTCGGGGTTGATGGGTTCGCCGACGGACCCCAGCACGCGCAGGCTGCTGAGGTCGAACTTCGCGGGGATGTCGTCGCCCCACTTCATGAAGGTGCGGATCGCCGTGGGCGCCGTGTACAGGATGGTCACCCCGTACTTCTGCACGATCTCCCAGAACCGTCCCTGGTGCGGGGTGTCCGGGGTGCCCTCGTACATCACCTGCGTCGCACCGTTCGAAAGCGGCCCGTACGTGATGTACGAGTGTCCGGTGACCCAGCCGATGTCGGCCGTGCACCAGTACACGTCGGTCTCCGGCTTGAGGTCGAAGACGGCGTGGTGGGTGTACGAGGCCTGTGTGAGGTAGCCGCCCGAGGTGTGCAGGATGCCCTTCGGCTTACCCGTCGTCCCGGACGTGTAGAGGATGAACAGCGGCTGCTCGGCGTCGAACGCCTCCGGTGTGTGCTCGGCGGACTGCCGCTCGACGATCTCGTGCCACCACACGTCCCGGCCCTCGGTCCACGCGACGTCCTGCCCCGTCCGGCGCACCACGAGCACCTTGTCGACCCCGTCGACCCGGCTCACCGCGTCGTCGACGGCCGGCTTGAGGGCGGCCGGCTTGCCGCGCCGGTAGCCGCCGTCGGAGGTGATGACCAGCTTGGCGTCCGCGTCCTGGATGCGGGTGGCGATAGCCTCCGCGGAGAAGCCGCCGAAGACGACCGAGTGCGCGGCGCCGATACGGGCACAGGCCAGCATCGCGACGACCGCCTCGGGGATCATCGGCAGGTATACGGCGACCCGGTCGCCCTTGCCAACTCCCAGCTCGGTCAGCGCGTTCGCCGCCTTGCTGACCTCGTCCTTGAGCTCGGCGTAGGTGATGGCCCGGCTGTCGCCCGGCTCGCCCTCGAAGTGGATGGCGACGCGGTCGCCGTTCCCGGCCTCGACATGCCGGTCCACGCAGTTGTACGCGACATTGAGCTTGCCGTCCTTGAACCACTTGGCGAACGGCGGGTTCGACCAGTCCAGCGTCTCGGTCGGCTCGGTGGCCCAGGTCAGCCGGCGGGCCTGCTCGGCCCAGAAGCCGAGCCTGTCAGCCTTGGCCTGCTCATACGCCTCCGCCGTGACGTTGGCGTTCGCGGCCAGGTCGGCGGGCGGCGCGAACCTGCGCTCTTCCTTCAGCAGGTTGGCCAGGCTTTCGTTGCTCACGACATCTCCCTTTCCCAGGGTGTCCGTTGTGTCCCAGGCCACAGCTCATCAGACCAGGGGGCTCGGTGACAAGGGCCGACCTCAAATTGGTTTAGACCTGTTTGTGGATCGGAGGGTACGCGGCGTCCGCAGAGTGCGCTGCGGGTCGCGGGCTGGACGGCGTGGCCTGCGAGCCGCGGGCTGGGGCCCCGGTGCTTCACGAGGGACACACTCCGAGGCACGTACGGGTCGATGGTCGGGTTCACTCGGTATCGCTTCCCGAGTCTCGAGCCGACCCTCCTCCAAGTTCTCGACTTCGCCCGAACCGGGGGGACCCCGCCCCGAGGACACGGCCGACCGGCTCACCCAGCCGAGGCGGAATCGGCGCGAGACCGGCGCCGCCGAAGCCGTGCGGGGGGCTGCGGGAGGCGGACGCCGCCGAAGCCGATGTGGGGGACGGCGGGGGGCCGGCGCTGGGGAGCCGACGCGGGGGAGGGGGAACGGCGCTGGGCCCAGCCGACGTGGGTGAGGCGCGAGACCGGCGCTGCGGAGCCGGCGCGGGGACGGCGGGAGACCGGCGCTGGGCCAGCCGACGTGCGGGCAGCGGGAGACCGGCGCTGCGGAGCCGACCCGTCCGTCGCCATGGCGGCGGGCTGCGCGGGGTACCCACCCGCCGCGTCAGCCGCCGAGTACGAGGTACGTCGGCGAGGACGGGGTACGGGGCGTGCGAAGTCGAGTCGGCACTGCTTCCGCTGCGCGCCCGGATCTCCGTACGGGCGGGTCTCGGCAACCTCGCCACCGGCCTTCGCCCG
>NZ_JBEZKJ010000085.1:0-35333 GCF_040651675.1 Streptomyces sp. NPDC048415
CCCTCACGCTATGACCACCGAAACACTATGAAACTGTCAACCGCACCATGCCCGGGGACCCACCTCCGGGCATCGGGCTTCCGTATCCGACCGGCACGCGAGCGGGCCGGAGCCGGCTCACATTCCCGCGATCAACTTCTCCACACGGTCGTCGACGGAACGGAACGGGTCCTTGCACAGCACGGTGCGCTGTGCCTGGTCGTTGAGCTTCAGGTGGACCCAGTCGACGGTGAAATCGCGGCGCTGTTCCTGAGCGCGCCGGATGAAGTCGCCGCGGAGCCGGGCGCGAGTGGTCTGCGGCGGCACGGACTTGCCCTCGAAGATCTTCAAGTCGTTGCAGATCCGGGTGGCTTGTCCCTTCCTCTCCAGCAAGTAGTACAGACCACGACGGCGGTGAATGTCGTGGTAGGCGAGGTCTATCTGCGCGACCCGGGGATGCGACATCGTCATGTTGTGCTTGGCCCGGTACCGCTCGATGAGCTTGTACTTCATGACCCAGTCGATCTCGGTGCCGATCCGGTCGAGGTCCTCGGCCTCGATCGCGTCGAGCGTGCGGCCCCACAGTTCGAGAACCTGTTCGACGGTTCCGGTGCGGATGCCGCGGCGCTCGCAGAAGTCCACGGCCTTCTCGTAGTACTCGCGCTGCACTTCGAGAGCGGACGCCTCGCGGCCGCTGGCCAGGCGCACCTTGCGCCGGCCGGTGATGTCATGGCTGACCTCGCGGATCGCCCTGATGGGGTTCTCCAGGGTGAGGTCGCGCATGACGGTGCCCGCCTCGATCATGCGCAGCACGAGGTCGGTGGCGCCGACCTTGAGGAGCATGGTCGTCTCGGACATGTTCGAGTCGCCGACGATGACGTGCAGCCGGCGGTAGCGCTCGGCGTCGGCGTGCGGTTCGTCCCGTGTGTTGATGATGGGTCGGGAGCGGGTGGTCGCGGAGCTGACGCCCTCCCAGATGTGCTCGGCGCGCTGGCTGACGCAGTACACGGCCCCGCGAGGGGTCTGCAGCACCTTGCCGGCACCGCACAGCAGCTGCCTGGTGACGAGGAACGGGATGAGGATGTCCGCGAGTCGGGAGAACTCCCCGTGCCGGGCCACCAGATAGTTCTCGTGGCACCCGTAGGAGTTGCCCGCCGAGTCGGTGTTGTTCTTGAACAGGTAGACGTCGCCCGCGATTCCTTCCTCGTGCAGGCGTCGTTCGGCGTCCACCAGGAGTCCTTCGAGAATGCGCTCGCCGGCCTTGTCGTGGGTGACGAGTTCCGTCACGTTGTCACATTCGGGTGTCGCGTATTCCGGATGTGATCCCACGTCGAGATAGAGGCGGGCACCGTTCCGCAGAAAGACATTGCTGCTGCGGCCCCATGACACGACACGGCGGAAGAGGTACCGCGCCACCTCGTCGGGAGACAGGCGGCGCTGTCCCCTGAACGTACACGTGACGCCGTACTCGTTCTCCAGCCCGAAAATGCGGCGGTCCATGACTGAACATTACGCCCGATCCCCTGAGCTGAAACGGGGTTCGACGGCACGGTTTGGATCATTTTCCGATGAAGCCGCAACCACCGCGCCCTTCCCGGTAGCTGCGAGGACGCCCCCCGTGGCCAGCAGAACCACCAGTGCGGCGGCGCCCGCGGCGCCCGGCACGGCGAAGCCCCGCGCCGCCCCGCCCCACTCGACGACCGGGCCCGCGAGGCCCGTTCCGACGGACGCGCCCACGGTGAACGTCGTCACAAGCCAGGAGAACGCCTCGGTGACGGTGCCGGCCGGCGCGTGCCGGTCCACGAGGACGAACGCGCAGGCGATACAGGGCGCGAGGAACACTCCGGCGAGCGTGGTGAGCGCCGTCATGGCGACCGGGCCCGGTACCAGCATCAGCGGCAGATAACACACCGCCAGAAGGGCGACGAGCACGCGCAGTCGCCGCTCGGGCGCATCGCCCCACTGCCGCATGCCGTACACGGTCCCGCCGACGAGGGCGCCGAGGCCGATGCCGGCCATCAGCCAGCCGTACACCGCGTCCCCGCCATGACCGTCGGCGTACGACACGGCGGCGACCGTGATGGAACCGAGGGCGATCCCGACGAACAGGAAGGCGGCGAGGAGGGCCACCAGTCCGGGTGAGCGCAGCGCGCCGAGCCAGTGCGCCTCGCGCGGCGCCGAGCGCCACGCGCGCGAGGGCGGCGAGACGACTACGGAGAGCGCGCCCAGGACGCCGATGACGTTCAGGACGAGCAGCGCCACCTGGGCGGACCAGAGCGACACGCACAGCGTTACGAGCAAGGGGCCGACGGTGAACATGACTTCCTGCGCCACCGCGTCCATCGCGTACGCGGTGTGCACCTGGTCCTCCTTGCGGAGGACGGAGGGCCACAGGGCTCGCAGTCCGCCCTCCAGGGGCGGCGTGAAGAGCCCGGCGACGGCCATCGAGACGTACGCGAGCGGCAGTGGATCCGTCCCCGCGAACGCGAAGACGCTCATCCCGAGGGCTGAGACGACCGCGGCGGGCAGTTGCACCCGGGGCTGACCGCAGAGATCCACGAGCCGCCCGAGCAGCGGCTGCCCCACGGCGTTGGCCACCCCGTAGACGGCGGCCAGCGCGCCCGCCAGGCTGTACGTGCCGCCCTGCGCGCGGATGAAGAGCACCACGGCGATGGCGGCGGTGGCGTTCGGCAGCCGCCCGGTGAGCGTGCCGACGAGCAGCCGCCCCGCATGCCTCGCCCTGAGGATCTCCAGGTATCCGGCAGCCATGTCGAGCCCTTCTCGTAGCGGTGACGCCCCAGGTTTTACGTATAACGTCCCCTCCCATACGTACCATGTGCGCTGTCCGGGAGTCCAGACGAGGGAGCAGGTCGACGGTGGCACGAGGTAGCACGCGCCCCACGAGCCGGGACGTCGCCGAGGCCGCCGGGGTGTCCCAGGCCGCCGTCTCGCTGGTTCTCGGCGAGAAGTGGCGGGGCAGGGTCTCCGAGGCGACGGCGCAGCGCGTCCGGGAGGCGGCCCAGGAGCTCGGCTACCGCCCGAACCTGGCCGCGCGCAACCTCCGCCTCGGCCGCACCCGCACCGTCCTCCTGGTGGTCCCGGCGCTCACCACCGAGTTCTTCGCGGGCGTCTACACCGGCGCGGCCCGCGTCGCCGCCGACCACGGCTTCGGTGTGGTCCTCTACCCATCCCCCGAAGGCATCGGCCCCGCCCGCAACCCGTTCGGCTCGGCGGCAGCGGCCCTGGACGGCGTGATCGCCTCCTCCATGGCCGCCGACGCCCTCACCGCGATCCGCGGCGACCAGCTCCCGCTGGTCATGCTGGACAGCGACCCGGAGGGCAGCCTGGGCGCGGCCACGGTCAACCTCGACATCAAGGACGGCGTACGACAGGTCGCCGAACACCTCCTCGCCCTGGGCCACCGCCGCTTCCTGCACCTGGCGGCCGACATCCCGTCCTGGACCTTCGAGGTACGCGCCCGGGAACTGGCCACCCGCCTGGCCGAGGTCTCCGGCACAGAGCTGCGCACCACCCGGGCCCCCATCTCCATCGAGGGAGCCCTGGCAGCCGCCGAAGCGGCTCTCTCCGCAGCCACGCCCCGCCCCACCGCACTCGTCTGCGACGACGACAAACTGGCCGCGGGCGCCTGCAAGGCGGCCCGCCGCCTGGGCCTCCACATCCCCGACGACCTCTCCATCACCGGCCTCGACGACCTGGCCCTTTCCCGAGCCATCGACCCGGAGCTGACCACGGTCCGACTGGATGCCGAGCTCTTCGGCGAACGCGGCATGAAGGCCCTCCTCGCCGTCCTGGAGGGCCGCACGCCCCCACCGGGCGACATTCCCGTCGAACTGGTTGTACGGGGCTCCACGGCCCCACCACGGGCCGCCCCTTCCTGACCAGGAACGCCGGCGCTCCGCAACGCCGCGTGCCCCGGCCGCATGGGGCCGGGGCACGCGAGAGTCGAGTGGGAGTGGGAGTGGGACGAGGTCACTCCTCGTCTTCGAGGTCCTCCGCCTCCTTGGCGGTGGACGCGCCACCCGCCTCCAGGAGCCGGGACAGCTGACGCCCGACAATCCGCCTGAACTTCCGCTGCTGCGGCCGCGTACGGTCCAGCACAGCAACTTCAAGCCGCTCCGCCGGGATCTCCCGCTCACCACCGTTCGGCTCACGCGACAGCGACTGCACGGCCAGCTTCAGCGCCTCCGCCAGCGACATCCCGTCCTGGTGACGCTGATCCAGATAGGTACTGATCTGCTCGGAACTACCACCCACCGCGACGGATCCGTGCTCATCCACGATCGAACCGTCGTGCGGCAGCCGATAGATCTGGTCACCTTCGGGCGTGTCACCGACCTCGGCGACCACCAACTCCACCTCGTACGGCTTCTCGGCCGCGCTGGAGAAGATCGTGCCCAGAGTCTGGGCGTACACGTTGGCAAGACCGCGGGCGGTCACATCGTCACGGTCGTAGGTGTAACCCCGCAGATCGGCATAGCGCACGCCACCGATCCGAAGGTTCTCGTATTCGTTGTATTTGCCGGCGGCGGCGAAGCCGATCCGGTCATAGATCTCGCTGAACTTGTGCAGCGCGCGGGACGGGTTCTCGCCGACGAAAACGATGCCGTCGGCGTACTGCAGCACGACGAGGCTGCGGCCGCGGGCGATGCCCTTGCGGGCGTACTCCGCCCGGTCGGCCATGGCCTGCTGGGGTGAGACATAGAACGGCGTCGACACCGGTTATCCGTCCCTTTCTGTCGAAGTCACAGGATCACCTTGATAAAAGAGGCCGGTCTCAGAGCAGCGCGGCCCGCGGACCGTCGGGCTGCTCCAGGCGCCGCTCCAGGATCGAGCGGGCGATCTCGGAGGACTCCTCGTCGGTGATCCGACGGAAGCCGTCCTCGGTGATCACGGTGACGATCGGGTAGATCCGGCGGGCGACATCGGGGCCACCGGTCGCCGAGTCGTCGTCGGCCGCGTCGTACAGGGCCTGGACGACGAGCGTGGTGGCCTGGTCCTCGGTCAGGTCCTTGGCATAGAGCTTCTTCAAGGCGCCGCGCGCGAAGATCGAGCCGGAGCCGGTGGCCGCGTAGCCGTGCTCCTCGGAGCGGCCGCCCGTGACGTCGTAGGAGAAGATGCGGCCTCGCCCGCGATCCACGTCGTAGCCCGCGAAGAGGGGAACCACGGCGAGGCCCTGCAGGGCCATGCCGAGGTTGGAACGGATCATGGTGGAGAGGCGGTTCGCCTTGCCCTCCAGGGAGAGCTGGGCGCCCTCCACCTTCTCGAAGTGCTCCAGCTCCAGTTGGAACAGCTTCACCATCTCGACGGCCAGACCCGCCGTACCGGCGATGCCCACCGCCGAGTACTCGTCGGCCGGGAAGACCTTCTCGATGTCGCGCTGTGCGATGACATTGCCCATGGTGGCCCGCCGGTCACCGGCGAGCACCACGCCGCCGGGGAATGTGACGGCCACGATGGTCGTGCCGTGCGGGGCCTCGATCAGGCCCTGGGTGGGCGGCAGCTGCCGCTTGCCAGGGAGCATTTCCGGCTGGTGCTCGGCCAGGAAGTCCATGAACGAGGACGAGCCGGGCGTCAGGAAGGCAGCCGGCAGACGCCCGGTGCTACGAGGGTTGGCTTCCACGCGATTCCTTCCACGTAGGCTGCGGCCCGCCGTGGACGGCCGAGCCGATCATCAAATCTGTGCACGGACCATACCCGCGCGAACGCCGGTCATCCGTCCCGGCGCCGACCTGCTGGATCAGACCGGCTCCGAGACGGACAACTGGCGTTACTCTCCGCCCTTTTGAACGAAGGAACGCACGAAGTCCTCGGCGTTCTCCTCGAGGACGTCGTCGATCTCGTCCAGGACGGAGTCGACGTCGTCCGACAGCTTCTCCTGGCGTTCCTTGAGGTCGTCGGATGCCTGCGCGTCCTGCGCCTGCTCCTCGACCTCCTCGGTGGAACGCGTTGCCTTCTGCTGTCCGCCGCCGGTGTCCTTGGTCGCCATAACCCTCACCCCGCTCGGTTCGACGTTCTTGATCAGACCCTACAAGCAGGGTCCGACATCGGCCCCGCAGTTCCTACAACGTACGGGGGCCACCTCGATGATTCCCCTGCGCCGGGTTTTCCACCCTGTCCGGCCTGCCCCGACTGTCCTGACCGGATGCCCGCTCAGCCGCCTGACAGGACCCTGACCAGCTCCTCAGCCGTACGACAGCGGTCCAGGAGCTCCTTGACGTGATTACGCGTTCCGCGAAGCGGCTCCAGGGTTGGGACGCGCTGGAGCGAGTCCCGGCCGGGCAGATCGAAGATCACCGAGTCCCAGGAGGCCGCCGCGACGTCGTCCGCGTACTGCTCGAGGCAGCGTCCGCGGAAGTACGCGCGGGTGTCCTCCGGCGGCTTGGTGCGGGCCCGCTCGACCTCCGCCTCGTCCAGCAGGCGCTTCATCTTGCCGCGCGCCGCGAGACGGTTGTAGAGGCCCTTCTCGGCGCGTACGTCGGCGTACTGGAGGTCGACCAGGTGCAGCCGGGCGGCGTCCCAGTCGAGGCTGTCACGGCGCCGGTAGCCCTCCATGAGCTCCCGCTTGGCGACCCAGTCGAGCTCCCCGGCCAGGCTCATCGGATCGTTCTCCAGGCGGTTCAGGGTGTCCTCCCAGCGGACCAGGACGTCCTTGGTCTGCTCGTCGGCGTCCGCCCCGAACCGTTCCTCCACGTACTTGCGCGACAGCTCGAAGTACTCCATCTGCAGCTGGACCGCGGTGAGTGTGCGTCCGCTGCGGAGCGTGACCAGACGCTTGAGGGTCGGGTCGTGCGAGACCTGGTGCAGCGTGCGTACCGGCTGGTCGACCGCCAGGTCGACGGCGATGAAGCCGTCCTCGATCATGGACAGGACCAGCGCCGTGGTGCCCAGCTTGAGGTAGGTCGAGATCTCGGAGAGGTTCGCGTCTCCGATGATCACGTGCAGCCGACGGTACTTCTCGGCGTCCGCGTGCGGCTCGTCGCGCGTGTTGATGATCGGGCGCTTGAGGGTGGTCTCCAGGCCCACCTCGACCTCGAAGTAGTCGGCGCGCTGGCTGAGCTGGAAGCCGTGCTCGTGCCCGTCCTGGCCGATGCCGACGCGGCCCGCTCCGGTGACGACCTGACGTGAGACGAAGAACGGCGTGAGGTGGCGCACGATGTCCGAGAACGGGGTTTCCCGCTTCATCAGGTAGTTCTCGTGCGTCCCGTAGGAGGCGCCCTTGTTGTCCGTGTTGTTCTTGTAGAGGTGGATCGGCTGGGCGCCGGGGAGCTGGGCCGCGCGCTCGGCGGCCTCGGCCATGATGCGCTCGCCGGCCTTGTCCCACAGGACGGCGTCCCGGGGGTTGGTGACCTCCGGAGCGCTGTATTCGGGGTGTGCGTGGTCGACGTAGAGACGCGCGCCGTTGGTGAGGATGACGTTGGCCAGGCCGATGTCCTCATCGGTGAGCTGGCTGGCGTCGGCGGCCTCGCGGGCGAGGTCGAAGCCTCGCGCGTCCCGCAGCGGGTTCTCCTCCTCGAAATCCCAGCGGGCGCGGCGCGCCCTGTGCATCGCCGCCGCGTACGCGTTGACGATCTGGGACGAGGTGAGCATGGCATTGGCGTTGGGGTGACCGGGGACGGAGATCCCGTACTCCGTCTCGATGCCCATTACTCGCCGTACGGTCATGCGGCCCTCCTTGCCCGGCGGCGCCCTCGGTCGGGGGCGCTGCTCAAGTACCGCTGGCGCTCCGGTGCGTGTGCGGTGCCCGTCCCCGCACTGCGCGACTCGGCGGTACGAAAGAGCCTAGAACGCCTTTGCGCTGGTGGGGAGATCATTTGCGTCATTGCTCTGCTCCAGCCGTGACCTGAAAAACAGTCGGCTGCGGGTACCCACGAAGGGCACCCGCAGCCGCCCTGTGTTTTACAGGTACTGCCCGGTGTTGGCCACCGTGTCGATGGAGCGTCCGGTGTCCGCGCCCTGCTTTCCGGTGATGAGGGTACGGATGTAAACGATCCGTTCGCCCTTCTTTCCGGAGATCCTGGCCCAGTCGTCCGGGTTGGTGGTGTTCGGCAGGTCCTCGTTCTCCTTGAACTCGTCCACGCAAGCCTGGAGGAGGTGGGAGACCCTGAGGCCCTTCTGGCTGTGCTCCAAGAAGTCCTTGATGGCCATCTTCTTGGCGCGGCCCACGATGTTCTCGATCATGGCTCCGGAGTTGAAGTCCTTGAAGTAGAGGACTTCCTTGTCACCGTTGGCGTAGGTGACCTCCAGGAAGCGGTTCTCCTCGGATTCGGCGTACATCTGCTCCACGGCGGTCTGGATCATGCCGTGGACGGTGGCCGCCTTGTCGCCGCCGTGCTCTCCCACGTCCTCGGGGTGCAGGGGGAGGCGCTCGGTGAGGTACTTCTGGAAGATGTCCTTCGCCGCCTCGGCGTCCGGGCGCTCGATCTTGATCTTCACATCGAGCCGTCCGGGCCGCAGGATGGCGGGGTCGATCATGTCCTCGCGGTTCGAGGCGCCGATCACCACCACGTTCTGCAGGCCCTCCACACCGTCGATCTCGGCGAGCAGCTGCGGGACGATGGTGTTCTCCACGTCCGAGCTGACGCCCGATCCACGGGTGCGGAAGAGGGATTCCATCTCGTCGAAGAAGACGATGACGGGGGTGCCCTCGCTGGCCTTCTCACGAGCACGCTGGAAGACCAGGCGGATCTGCCGCTCGGTCTCGCCGACGTACTTGTTCAGGAGCTCGGGGCCCTTGATGTTGAGGAAGAAGCTCTTGCCGGTGGCCTGCCCGGTCACTTCGGCGACCTTCTTGGCCAGCGAGTTGGCCACGGCCTTGGCGATGAGCGTCTTGCCGCATCCCGGGGGCCCGTACAGCAGCACACCCTTGGGTGGCCGCAGTTCGTGCTCCTTGAAGAGGTCGGGGTAAAGGTACGGGAGCTCGACCGCGTCGCGGATCATCTCGATCTGGTTTCCCAGGCCGCCGATCTGCTCGTAGCCGATGTCCGGGACCTCTTCGAGGACGAGTTCCTCGACCTCGCTCTTCGGAACGACTTCGTAGACATAGCCGGAACGGGGTTCGAGCAGCAGGGCGTCGCCGGCGCGGATGGTGACGTCCAGCAGCGGCTCGGCGAGCCGTACCACCCGTTCCTCGTCGGTGTGCCCCACCACGAGGGCGCGCTCGCCGTCCTCGAGGATCTCCTTGAGGGTGACGATGTCGCCGACGCTCTCGTACTCCATGGCCTCGACCACGTTGAGGGCTTCGTTGAGCATCACTTCCTGGCCGCGCCTGAGCTCCACGAGCTCCACACTGGGGCTGACGTTCACCCGGAGCTTGCGGCCCCCGGTGAAGATGTCGGCCGTGCCGTCCTCGTTCGCCATGAGGAAGACTCCGAAGCCGGCCGGCGGCTGCGCGAGCCGGTCGACTTCCTCCTTGAGGGCCACGATCTGGTCGCGGGCCTCACGGAGCGTGTTGGCGAGCCGCTCATTCTGTGCGGACACGCCGGCCAGGTTGGTCTGCAGCTCGACGATCCGCTCTTCGAGAATCCTCGTGTGGCGCGGAGAGTCGGCGAGCTTGCGTCGCAGGACGGCGATCTCCTGCTCAAGGTAGGCAATCTGCCCGGCGGGGTCATCGGACCCTCGTCCCGGGCGGATGCCGCGGTTCATGTCGTCGTCGTGGGCTGCCACGGTCCTCACCTCCTCCAAGGGGAGCTGGACGCTTCCAGACCCTACCTGGGTGGGTGTCGATTGAAACCCCTAGATCACAAAGACTGTCGGGGTGTGTCCGATCTTCACCCTTGCGCTCTCCCTCACGCCAGGGGAATACCCACCGAACATGATTGGGAAGCCGCCGGAGGTAGGGTCGAAGTGTTCAACACCCGCCAGAGCTGGCCCCATTCCCCAGTCTTCGGATCGCTCGGCGCAGGAAACGGCAGGAGAAGTGACGTGCAGCAGGAGGCCGGAGTCGACGGCGACGCTCTCGAGGTCTGGATCGATCAGGACCTGTGTACCGGCGACGGAATCTGCGCCCAGTACGCGCCGGAGGTCTTTGAGCTGGACATCGACGGTCTGGCCTACGTGAAGAGCCCGGGCGACGAGCTGTTGCAGGCCCCCGGCGCCACAACGCCCGTACCGCTGCCGCTTCTGCGCGATGTGACGGACTCGGCGAAGGAATGCCCTGGCGACTGCATCCACGTGCGTCGGATTTCGGACAAGGTCGAGGTCTACGGCCCTGACGCTGGGTGACCCGATAGGCACTCCACGTCACAGCTGTCTGTTTTCTCACACCCTCCGCCGCGCGGAGGGTGTTTTCTCATTTCCGGCCTCCGGGGTGTGCGCTCACACACTCCGTGCTTCGGAGGGGGTCGACCGCACGAACGCGCCGCCCTTCCACTGCCACTTGGCGCGGTCCTTCACGTCCGGACAGCAACTCGGTATGTCGGCCGAGGAGTAGCCGAGCAGGGTGGCGGTGACGGCTCCGTCGCTCAGCGCGAAGTCCGTGACGCTCAGGCGGTCCTTGGGGTCCACCAAGGTGGCCACGACCCGGGGCTTCTTCTCGTCCGCGGCCCGGGTCAGGACGTAGACGCCGTTGGGCGGGGTGCCGGAGCCCGCGTCGCAGCGGACCACGGTCACGGTTTCCGGGCGGCCGTCGCCATCGAGGTCTCCGGGGAGCTTCTTCTGGACGAGGACCTTGGTGGGCCCGCATTCGATCGGGAAGTCGACACCCGTGGGATCGGGAGCCGCCGCCGCGGCCGCCACGGATGTGCCTGTGGGGCCGGGCTGGGCCGCCCTCGCCGAGTCGGGCTGCAGGACGGAGGACAGCGCGACGACTCCGGCGATGGCGGTGGCCGTGGCGACCCACTGCATGGGGCTGGTGTGCGTATGTGCCAGTTCCGGGACGGCGGATTGCTGCACTAGGAGCGTCTCCTGTGAGGGCTGTGCCGGTGGGGTGTCCCGCATGGTGCCACACGTCACAGCGCCGCGGAACGGCGGGGTCCGCACTTCTGGGGACTTCCGGGCGGCTCCTGGCGACGCGTCAACAGAAAAGAGCTGTGGCCGAGTTCCCCGCCGTTCGCGGGAACTCGGCCACAGCCATGGTGCGTTGGGTACGTCAGCGGCCGGCGCCGCCGTCGGCGTTCGGACCGGCGTAGTCCTCGCCGTACGCGCCCTTGGCGGGGCGGCGGCGGCGCATCGGCGGCTCGACGCCGTCCGCGAGGCGGCGGGCGGTGAGCAGGAAGCCGGTGTGGCCGATCATCCGGTGGTCCGGGCGGACGGCCAGGCCCTCGATGTGCCAGTTGCGGATCATCGACTCCCAGGCGGTCGGCTCGTTGAAGCAGCCGATCTCGCGGATGGACTCGACGGTCCGCGCGAGCTGGGTGGTGGTCGCCACATAGCAGCACAGGATGCCGCCGGGGACGAGCGCCTTGGAGACGGCCTCCAGGCACTCCCAGGGCGCGAGCATGTCGAGGATGACGCGGTCGACGTCGGTGTCGGACAGGTTGTCCTGGAGGTCGCCGACGGTGAGCTGCCAGGCGGGGTGCGGGCCGCCGAAGTAGCGCTCCACGTTCTGCTGGGCGATCTCGGCGAAGTCCTCGCGGCGCTCGTAGGAGTGCAGCATGCCCTGGTCGCCGATGGCGCGCAGGAGGAAGCTGCTGAGCGAGCCGGAGCCGACGCCCGCCTCCACGACGCGTGCGCCGGGGAAGATGTCGGCGAAGGCCAGGATCTGCCCCGCGTCCTTGGGGTAGACCACGGCGGCGCCGCGGGGCATGGACAGGACGTAGTCGGGGAGCAGGGGGCGCAGCGCGAGATAGGCGACGTTCCCCGTGGTGCGGACAACGCTGCCCTCGGGAGCGCCGATCAGCTCGTCGTGCGGGAAGGAACCCTTGTGGGTGTGGAAGTTCTTCCCCGCTTCGAGCGTGAACGTGTAGTGGCGGCCCTTGGGGTCGGTCAGCTGAACCTGGTCCCCGACCTTGAAGGGCCCGCGCCTGCGGGCGGCACCGGTCGGTTCGGACATGTGACCAGCCTACCGGCAGCGGAAGGGGGCGCCGACCACTACGAGGGGCGGGCCATCGCCTTCACGAAGGCGCGTTCCACGTCCGCCGCCGACAGGACGCCGTAGATCTCCCCGGACTCCTCCACCACCAGGTACTCGGTGGCGGGCGTCGCGCGCAGGGTCTCGAGGAGGTCCTCGCCCGCGAGCTCGGCGGAGACGCGCATGCCGTCGGTCAGGTCCTGGGCGAGACCGCTGACCGCGACCCAGGGACGACGGTGCTCCGGTACGCCGACGATGGCGGCCTCGCGGACGAGGGAGAGCGGTTCGCCGTCGGCGTCGACCACGACCAGGGCACGGGCGCCGACCTCGTTGGCGCGGCGCAGGGCCTCGGAGAGGGGGGTGTTGGTCTCGACCGGGACCGCGCGCCGGGTGAGCGAACGGGCGCGCAGCTCCGGCAGGTGTTCGCGCAGGCGGGCCATCCGGAGGCTGTTGCCGGCGCCGGTCCAGATGATCGCGGCGAGGATCGCGGCGAGCAGGGCGTCGGTGACGGTGTCCATGCCGCCGATGTTCTGGGGGGCGTCGCCGATCGCTCCGGACTGGGTGAGCAGGGGCAGCCCGATCAGTACGGAGACGGCGAGGGCGCGGCCGACCCAGGCGGCGGCGATGGTGCCACTCATCGGCCTGCCGGTGATCTTCCAGACGACGGCGCGGAGCATACGGCCGCCATCCAGGGGCAGGCCGGGCAGCAGGTTGAAGGCGGCCACGATGAGGTTGGAGACCATCAGGCCCGCCAGCAGTACGCCCGGGACGGTGCCCGGCTCGACGGGCTGCATGGCCAGGTAGAACAGGCCGGACAGGACGAGCGAGAGCAGCGGCCCGACGAAGGCCAGCACGAACTCCCGGCCGGGGGTCTCGGCCTCCTTCTCGATCTCCGAGACCCCGCCGAAGAACTGGAGCTGGATCCGGCGCACCGGGAGCTTGAAGCGCAGGGCCGCGACGACGTGGGCCAGTTCGTGGACCAGCACGGAGGCGTAGAAGGCGACGGCGAAGAAGAGGGACACCAAGTATCGGGCGGCGCCGAGTTCGGGCAGTACGCGGTCGAGCTGGCCGCCGAACACCCAGGTGATCAGCGCGGCTACGAGGAACCAGCTGGGCGCGACGTACACGGGCACGCCGAAGGGCCGGCCCATGAGCAGCCCGCCGCCGGGCTCCTTGCCGCGGCGCGGGGGCCGTCGCTTGCCGGTGCCGACCTGCGCTCGGGGCCGGCCTGCTTCGGGGCCGGCCGAGCCGGTGTCATGCGTGGGGTCGGTGTGGGCGTGAGAACGCTCCGAGGAACCGGTCCCGGTGGCCTGGCCCTCGTGCGTGGAGGCGGCCCGCTCGTGGGATTCACCCGATGGGGCGGTCTTCGCGAGGGGGTCATCGGAGCCCTGGGTGTCCGCCCGGCTCCCGCCCGCCGAATCAGACCGCGCCTGCGACCCCTCCGGGGCCTCAGTACCGTGCTCGCCTCCGGACCGTGCCTCTTCCGAGGCGGCCACTCCCCCATCACGCCCGGGCTCTTCGCCGCTCGGCGCCGCGGGGGTGGACGCGGTGGGGGCCTGGGACCTGACGGGTCCGGGGCGCGCCGCGTCCACGTCGCCGCCCGGCGCCGAAGGGGTCGACCCGGCGGGTGCCTCGGGCCCGGCCTGCCCGGGGCGTGCGTCGTCCGCGTCGCGCTCGGACTCCATGTCGCTCGCCGCCGTGGGCGTCGACCCGGGGCGGTCCTGGGACCTGGACGGTTCGGAACGTGCGGCATCCGCGTCAGGCTCGGGCTGCTCGTCGCTCCGCGCCGCAGGGGCCGACCCGGTGGGGGCCTGGGACCTGGATGGCTCGGGGCGCGGGGCGTTCGCGTCACGCTCGGGCTGCTGCTCATCGCTCCGCGCCGCGGGGGCCGAGGACCCGGTGGGAGCCTGGGACCCGGATGGCTCGGAGCGCGGGGCGTTCGCGTCACGGTCGGGCTGCTCGTCGCTCCGCGCCGCGGGGGCCGAGGACCCGGTGGGAGCTTCGGGTCCGGCCGGTTCGGGGCGTGCGGCGTTTGCGGCCGTGGGCACGGAGGACTGGAGCCTCTCGTGGCGCTCGGTCGCTTCGCCGGTACCGGACCGCGGCTGCCCGCTCCCGCCGCTCTCGTCCACGATGTCCCCTCGTTCGAAGCGTCTCCCGCCCCGATCATGCGGAGCAGGAGGGTCTCTGGTCGATGGTATGCGGCCGTCGCGACGCGTTCCGCTCCGGCACCCCCTATGTTTCCCGCGCCGTCTCCGGCGCCGCCCCCGCCTGCCTGCGGCCGGGGGCCGGTTGGTATCCACCGGAATGGCGCGGTGCTGTCAGTGGTGGGCCGTAAGGTCTGTCGTCATGGAAACCAGCACCGAGGGCGTCGAGGGGACGGGCACCGACAGCGCCGGGGCCGAGGCCGCCGTACCGGCCGAGCGGCAGGAGGCGGTCGCGGCCGAGCCTGACGCGGGCGAACCGGGCGGAGCCGTCCCTTCCGAGGCGAGCGACGGCGCAGGCGAGCCCAGCGGGGACGTCCCGGCCGAGGCGAGCGACGGCGGCGCGACCGAGACCGGCGTCGGCGGCGCGGCCGAGCCCGGCGAAGCCGTCTCGGCCCAGCCCAACGGGGGCGGCGCGACCGAGCCCGGCGTCGGTGGCGCGGGCGAGCCCAGCGGGCCCGCTGCTGACGTGGCCGAAGTGGTCGCGGCTGCCGTGGCGCCCGCGTCGCTGTCGCCCTCGCGGGCCAGTGACTTCATGCAGTGCCCGCTGCTCTACCGGTTCCGGGTGATCGACAAGCTCCCCGAGAAGCCGAGCGAGGCGGCGACACGCGGCACGCTGGTGCACGCGGTGCTGGAGCGGCTCTTCGACGCCCCCGCGACGGAGCGGACGGCGCCGCGCGCAAAGTCGCTGATCCCCGGCCAGTGGGACCGGCTGCGGGAGAGCAGGCCGGAGGTCGTGGAGCTGTTCGCCGAAGACCCGGAGGGCGAGCGGCTGGCGCGCTGGCTCACCGAGGCCGAGCAGTTGGTGGAGCGCTGGTTCACGCTCGAGGACCCCACCCGGCTCGAACCCGCCGAGCGGGAGCTGTTCGTCGAGGCCCAGCTGGATTCCGGGCTGAAGTTGCGCGGCATCATCGACCGGGTCGACGTGGCCCCGACGGGCGAGGTACGGATCGTCGACTACAAGACCGGCAAGGCGCCACGGCCCGAGTACGCCGAAGGCGCCCTGTTCCAGATGAAGTTCTACGCCCTGGTGGTGTGGCGGCTGAAGCAGGTGGTCCCGCGCCGGCTCCAGCTCGTCTATCTCGGCAGCGGCGACGTGCTGACGTACGACCCGGTGATCGCGGACCTGGAGCGTGTCGAGCGCAAGCTGCTCACCCTGTGGGACGCGATCCGCCAGGCCACCGAGACGGGCGTCTGGCGGCCGCGGCCCACGAAGCTGTGCGGCTGGTGCGACCACCAGTCGGTATGTCCGGAATTCGGCGGTACTCCCCCGCCGTATCCACTCCCCGTCAGGGCGCCGGAGTCCAGCGCCACCGAGCAGGGCAGAATGGGGCCGGACTAGCGAAGGAGACTTACGTGGCCATCCGCGTCCTACTGGTCGACGACCAGCCGCTGCTGCGTACCGGCTTCCGGATGATTCTGGAAGCGGAGCAGGAACTTGCGGTCGTCGGCGAGGCCGGTGACGGTCTCCAGGCACTCGATCAGGTACGGGCCCTGCAGCCCGATGTGGTTCTGATGGACATCCGTATGCCCCGGATGGACGGCGTCGAGGCGACCCGGCAGATCACCGGCCCCGGCCGGGACGGCCCGGCGAAGGTCCTCGTCCTGACGACGTTCGACCTCGACGAGTACGTGGTGGAGGCGCTGCGCGCGGGCGCCAGCGGCTTCCTCCTCAAGGACGCGCCCGCCGATGAGCTGGTGCAGGCGATCCGGGTGGTCGCGGCGGGCGAGGCGATGCTCGCGCCGAGCATCACGCGCCGGCTGCTCGACAAGTACGCCGGCCATCTGCCGTCCGGCGACGAGCCGGTTCCGGACACCTTGCACACACTGACCGAGCGGGAGGTCGAGGTGCTGAAGCTGGTGGCGCGCGGCCTGTCGAACGCGGAGATCGCGGCCGACCTCTTCGTCAGCGAGACCACGGTCAAGACCCATGTGGGCCACGTCCTGACCAAACTGGGCCTGCGCGACCGGGTCCAGGCAGCGGTGTACGCGTACGAGAGCGGGTTGGTGCGCCCCGGCGCGCAGTAGACACGCGCAGCAGATCCACAGAGGCAACAGAGGGCGCCCCCTTCAGGAAGAGGGCGCCCTCCGCGTACGTACCGCCGGGATCAGTCCTTGCTGATCTCCCAGAAGCGGAAGACGGTCGACGCGTCGAGGCAGTACTCCAGGCCGTAGACGTTGTCGCGGACGACGGCGTACTGCTTGGCCTGCCAGATCGGGATGACCGGCAGTTCGTTCGCCACCAGGTCCTGGAGCTTGCCGTAGTCGGCGTCGGTCGAGGAGCGGTCGCTCTCGGCGGCCGTCTTCGGGATGAGGTCGCCGGTGATCGTGCTGTTGGTGAAGTTGTTGCTCAGCACGTTGCCCTTGCCGAAGAAGGGCGCCGTGAAGTTGTCCGGGTCCGGGTAGTCCGGGACCCAACCCTTCACGTACACGCCGTACTTGCCCTTGGCGATGTCCTTCTCGTACTGGCTGTAGGCGACGGACTTCACGCTCGCCTCGAACAGCCCGCTGGCGTTGAGCTGTTTGGCGATCGCCTTGAACTCCTGGTCGGTGGAGGGACCGTAGCGTGACGGCGTCGACCAGAGCGTCAGCCTCACCTTGCCGGTGATGCCGTCGGCGCGCAGCGCGGCCTGGGCCTTGGAGCGTGAGGGGCGGGCGCCGTAGGTGTCGAAGAAGGACGTGTTGTGGCCGGTGATGCCGGCCGGGATGATCGAGTACAGCGGGGTCGCGGTGTCCTGGTAGACCTCGTTCACCAGGGCGTCGCGGTCGAGGAGGTAGGCGATGGCCTTGCGCACGCCGAGCTTGCCCGCCACCGGGTCGTCCATGTTGAAGACCAGGTGCTGCACCTCGGCGCTGGTGCCCTCGACGACGTTCATGCCCCCGCCGGTCTGGGTGCCGTTCACGATGTCCGCGATGTCGTCGGCCGCGAGACCTCGGTAGGCGAGGTCGATCTTGCCGCTCACCAGCGCCTTCTTCAGGCCGGCCTGGTCGCCGTGGAAGAACTTCAGCGTCATGCCGGAGTTCTTCACCTTGGCGGTGCCCTGGTAGCCGCTGTTGACGGAGAAGACGGCCTTGTCCTTGCCGAACGAGTCCAGCTTGTAGGGGCCGGAACCGACGGCCTGGTCGTCCTTTCGCAGGCCGTCCGCGGAGTACTGCTGGTGGTCCACGATCGAGCCCGCGCCGGAGGCTATCTTGCTCGGGAAGGTGGCGTCGGCGTACTTGAGCCTGAAGACGACAGTCTTCGCGTCCGGTGTCTGCACCGTATCGAGCATGGGGAACATGATCGCGGGACCGGCGTCGTCGTTGATCTTCAGCATGCGGTCGAAGGAGAACTTGACGTCCTTCGAGGTGAGCGCGTCACCGTTGCTGAACTTCAGCCCGTCCCGCAGCGTGCACTTGAACACCGTGGTGGCGGTGTCCGTGAACGCGCACTCCTTAGCCCCCTCGGGCTCCGGTTCGGTGCCGCCGTTGGGGAAACTGAGCAGCGACTGGAAGACGTTGTTGAACAACAGCCAGGATCCGGGGTCATAGCCGGATGCCGGGTCGGTGGCCAGGACGTCGTCGGACATCCCCATCACTATGGAGCCGGAGCCCCCCGAGCCGCCCGTATCCGAGCCGCATCCGGTCAACAGGCCGGAGGCCAGCCCCGCCACGATCGGCAGGACCGGCCACTGGGTGCGCATGTTCACGTGCGTGTGCCTTGTCGTCGGGTTCCAGGGGCCCGGAGCCGTCCCGGCCCCGGGGCTGGAAGGTCGGTCAGCCGCTCACGCCGCGGCCGAGTTCCCACAACTGCAGGGTCGAAGAGGAGTTGAGCGCCCACTCCGCACCGGTGATGTCGTCCCGCGTGGCGATGTACTGCTTACCCTGCCACAGGGGCAGCAACGGGACATCATCGGCCACGATGTCCTGGATGTCGGTGAGGCTCTTCGACGCCGTGAGGCGGTCGGCCTCGCGCCGGGACTCCGGGATCAGGTTGTTGATGATCTGGCTGTTCGTGTACGGCGACTTGAGGAAGTTGTCCTTGTCGAGGAACGGCGCCAGGTAGTTGTCGGCGTCCGGGAAGTCGGGGAACCAGCCCATGCCCCAGACGTCGTAGTCGCCCGCCCGCTCGGCCGGGACGAACTTGGCCCAGGCCGTACCGCTGATGCTGACGTCGAAGAGGCCACTCGCGTTGAGCTGCTTCTTCAGCACCTCGAACTCCTGCTGGGTGGCCGTGCCGTAGTGGTCGGTCGTGTAGTGCAGGGTGAGCTTCACCGGGGTGGTGATGTTCGCCTTGGCAAGCAGCGACTTGGCCTTGGTGACGCTCGGGTCGCCGTACTTGTTGAAGAACGAGTTGGAGTGGCCGGTGATGGTGGCCGGGACCAGCGAGTAGAGCGGCTCGGCCTGGGAGCCGTACACCTTGGAGACGAGTTCGCCGCGGTTGACGAGCTGGGCCATCGCCTCGCGGACCGCCTTGCTCTTCACCGACGTGGCATCGGTGTTGAAGGCCAGGTAGCGAATCTCCAGGCCCGGCATCTCGACCAGGTCGATATTGCTGTCCGTGGCGCTTCCGAGCTTGTTGATCTGGGCCGGCGTCATCGAGCGGGTCATCAGGTCGATGTCGCCCTTTTGGAGCGCGGTGCCCATGGCGTCGGCGCTCGCGTAGGAGCGCATCTCGACCTTGCTGTTCTTCACCTTCAACTGCCCCTTGTAATTGGGGTTCTTGGTGAAGACGGCCTTGACGATCTCGTTGTTCTTGACCTGGGACTCCAGGGTGTACGGTCCGGAGCCGTCCACGTCGAATCCGTCGCGGAGCTTGCCCTTCTCGTAATCCTTGGGGTTCACGATGCCGGCGACCGGGGTCGACAGCTTGAACGGGAAGGTGGCGTCCGCGGTCTTGAGGTGGAAGATCACCTCACTGTCGCCCTGCGTCTCGATGGTGTCGATGGTGGACAGCAGCGCGAACACACCACTGTCCGCCTTGAGCGACATCGCACGGTCGATCGAGAACTTGACGTCCTTCGCGGTGACGGGGTCGCCGTTGGAGAACTTCAGGTCCTTGCGCAGCGTGCAGGAGTAGCGCTCGTTGCCGGTGTCGCTGAAACCGCACTTCTCGGCGGCCTCGGGCTCCGGCTGGCCGTCGCCGCGGGGCTGGACCATCAGGGTCTGCACCGTCTGGCGGAGGATGTTCCAGGTGCCGACGTCGTACGCGTACGCCGGGTCCAGCGGAGCCGGGGCGTCCGCCGACTTGGTGAACCGGTCCGTGGTGCCGACAACGATGGCATCGCCGCTGCTGCTCCCGCTGTTGGACCCGCCACAAGCGGCGAGTACCGGGGCGAGCAGGCCGATCACGGCCGGCAGCACCAAAGTCTTGCGGTTCATGCTCGAGTTTCTCCAGAGCTGTAGATTCCGCGAACCCGGCATGCAGGGGTGGCGCTGCGGGTCACGGGGTACGGCGATGTTCTCTCGATGACATTAGTCCGCACCACCACGGCGGCCCGCAGGTACCGGAGTTGAGCTCCCCTCACGCTGCGAAACCGGGCGCGGACGCACCGATAACCCGACAGTGGAAGGATTAGTGCAGGATTCCACCAATCAGGACACAAGGGCACGCCAGTCACCTGCGAATGGGGGGTGGCGGCACATGTCGGGTGCGTTGTCGACCCCCCACGGAGTGGCGAACGTCACACTCTCAACGGGCTTGGCAAGTACTGGAATTCAGCCACCCGTCCGACGGAATGAATTTCCCGGGCAGGCCACGCATGGTTACCTTGGGAAACCTTCCGGTTATTCGGCGTATTCGCTCCGCACGCTCGGTGAACGCCTAGCGCATGTGCGTCATCAAGCCGCGGAGAAAAGGGAGGTCGACCTCTTCGAGGGAGCTGACCACCGTGCGCCCGGCGGCCGGGGCGATGGGCGCGACCGAGGGTACGGCGACCACCTGGCAGCCGGCTGCCTCCGCGGCGGCGACCCCTGTGGCGGTGTCCTCGATGACGGCGCATCTGGCCGGATCCGCGCCGAGCCCCGCGGCCGCGAGCAGATACGGATCGGGGAACGGCTTGGTCCGCTCCACCTCGTCCCCCGCGACGGTCAGCGCGAAGTACTGAGGGCCGACCGAGCTCAGGATGCGGTTGATGATCCGCCGGTGCGAGGCGGAGACCAGGGCGGTGGGGATCTCGTGCGCCGCGAGCTCCGCGAGGAGTCTCGCCGCGCCCGGCATCAGCGGCAGCGAGCGGCCGATACGGTCCTCGAACCCGTCGTTGAGCAGCACGGTCAGCTCGGCGAGGGGGATGTCGGCTCCGGTGGCCTCGATGAGGAAACCGGCACTGCGGGTCATCGGGCCGCCGACCACCACGTGACGCCAGGACTCGTCGAGCGTGTGGCCGAGGGCCCGGAAGACCTCGACCTCCACGTCCCACCAGAAGCCCTCGGTGTCCACCAGGGTGCCGTCCATATCCAGGAGCACGGCCTGCAAAGCTGAGCCTTCGGCCGTACGGGTTCCGAGCGCGGGGACCGTACTGGTCATCCGGGCGCACCTCCTTGAGGGACGATCAGGCCGGTCGCCCTGTTTTGCACAGAAGGGCAACCGGCCTGCGGTGGACCGACCAGTGTACGACGTATCCGATCAGTGTGCGCCGTGACGCGTCACCGTGCGTTGAAGTACTTCGCCTCCGGGTGATGGATGACGATCGCGTCCGTGGACTGCTCCGGGTGGAGCTGGAACTCCTCGGAGAGGTGGACACCGATGCGCTCGGGCTCGAGCAGTCGGGCGATCTTGGCCCGGTCCTCCAGGTTGGGGCAGGCGCCGTAGCCGAGCGAGAAGCGGGCGCCGCGGTACTTGAGGGCGAACATGTCCTCGACGGAGGCCGGGTCCTCGCCGGCGAAGCCGAGTTCGGAGCGCACACGCGCGTGCCAGTACTCGGCGAGTGCCTCGGCCAGCTGAACGGACAGACCGTGCAGCTCGAGGTAGTCGCGGTAGGCGTTGGACTCGAAGAGCTTGGCGGTCTCCTCGCCGATCCGCGAGCCCACGGTGACGACCTGGAGGCCGACGACGTCCGTCTCGCCCGACTCCTCCGGACGGAAGAAGTCGGCCAGGCACAGCCGGCGGCCACGGCGCTGGCGCGGGAAGGTGAAGCGGGTCAGCTCGTTGCCCTGCTCGTCCAGGATGATCAGGTCGTCGTCCTTGGACACACACGGGAAGTAGCCGTAGACCACGGCCGCCTCCAGCAGGTTCTCGGTCTGCAGCTTGTCCAGCAGCCCGCGCAGCCGCGGCCGGCCCTCGCTCTCGACCAGTTCGTCGTACGTCGGCCCGTCGCCCGTGCGCGCCTGCTTGAGACCCCATTGCCCCTTGAACAGGGCGCCCTCGTCCAGCCAGGAGGCGTACTCCTTGAGCTGGATGCCCTTGATGACGCGGGTGCCCCAGAACGGCGGCTCGGGTACGGGGTTGTCGACGCCGACGTCGGAGCGGACATGCCCCTCTTCGGGGCGTTCCTCGATCACCGTGTCGGCCGTGGCCCGCACCCGGCGCTGCTTCAGCTCCGGAAGCGCGGCTCCGGGCACCCCGCGCTTGACGCCGATCAGCGCGTCCATCAGCCGCAGGCCCTCGAAGGCGTCCCGGGCGTAGCGGACCTCGCCCTGGTAGATCTCGTACAGGTCCTGCTCGACGTACGCCCTCGTCAGCGCCGCGCCGCCGAGGATCACCGGGTAGTCGGCGGACAGGCCGCGCTGGTTCAGCTCCTCCAGGTTCTCCTTCATGATCACCGTGGACTTGACCAGCAGGCCTGACATGCCGATGACGTCGGCCCGGTGCTCCGCGGCGGCGTCCAGGATCGCGGAGACCGGTTGCTTGATGCCGAGGTTGACGACGTTGTAGCCGTTGTTGGACAGGATGATGTCGACGAGGTTCTTGCCGATGTCGTGCACGTCGCCGCGCACGGTGGCGAGCACGATGGTGCCCTTGCCCTCGGCGTCCGACTTCTCCATATGGGGTTCGAGGTAGGCCACGGCCGCCTTCATGACCTCGGCGGACTGGAGCACGAACGGCAGCTGCATCTGGCCCGAGCCGAACAGCTCGCCGACCACCTTCATGCCGTCCAGCAGCGTCTCGTTGACGATGTCGAGCGCGGGACGCTCGGCCAGGGCGTCGTCCAGGTCCCTCTCGAGCCCGTTCTTCTCGCCGTCGATGATCCGCCGCTTGAGCCGCTCGTTCAGCGGCAGCGCGGCCAGCTCCTCGGCCTTGCCCGCCTTCAGCGACTTGGTGGTGGCGCCCTCGAACAGGGCCATCAGCTTCTGGAGGGGATCGTAGCCCTCGGCACGACGGTCGTAGATGAGGTCGAGCGCCGTGGTGACCTGCTCCTCGTCGAAGCGGGCGATCGGCAGGATCTTCGAGGCGTGCACGATCGCCGAGTCCAGGCCCGCCTTCACGCACTCGTCCAGGAAGACCGAGTTGAGCAGGATGCGGGCGGCCGGGTTGAGGCCGAAGGAGATGTTGGACAGACCGAGGGTGGTCTGGACGTCCGGGCGGCGGCGCTTGAGCTCGCGGATCGCCTCGATCGTCGCGATGCCGTCCTTGCGGGACTCCTCCTGACCCGTGCAGATCGTGAAGGTGAGGCAGTCGATGAGGATGTCCGACTCGTGGATGCCCCAGTTCGTCGTCAGGTCCTCGATGAGCCGCTCGGCGATGGCGAGCTTGGTCTCGACGGTACGGGCCTGGCCCTCCTCGTCGATGGTCAGCGCGATCAGCGCGGCGCCGTGCTCCTGCGCGAGACGGGTGACCTTCGCGAACCGGGACTCGGGGCCGTCGCCGTCCTCGTAGTTGACGGAGTTGATGACGGCCCGGCCACCGAGCTTCTCCAGTCCGGCGCGCAGAACGTCGACCTCGGTGGAGTCAAGGACGATCGGCAGCGTGGAGGCGGTGGCGAAGCGTCCGGCCAGCTCCTTCATGTCCGCGACGCCGTCCCGGCCGACGTAGTCGACGCAGAGGTCGAGCATGTGCGCGCCCTCGCGGATCTGGTCGCGGGCCATCTCCACACAGTCGTCCCAGCGGCCCTCCAGCATGGCCTCGCGGAACTTCTTCGACCCGTTGGCGTTGGTGCGCTCGCCGATCGCCATATAGGCGGTGTCCTGGCGGAACGGGACGGTCTGGTAGAGGGAGGCGGCGCCCGGCTCGGGCTGCGGGGTGCGCCGGCCCGGGGCGATGCCGCCGACGCGCTCGACGACCTGCCGCAGGTGTTCGGGCGTGGAGCCGCAGCAGCCGCCGACCAGCGACAGGCCGTAGTCGCGTACGAAGTTCTCCTGCGCGTCGGCCATCTCGGGCGCGGTCAGCGGGAAGTACGCGCCGTCCTTGGTGAGCACGGGCAGGCCCGCGTTCGGCATGCACATCAGCGGCGTACGCGAGTGGCGGGCCAGATAGCGCAGGTGCTCGCTCATCTCGGCCGGGCCCGTCGAGCAGTTCAGGCCGATCAGGTCGATGCCGAGCGGCTCCAGGGCGGTCAGCGCCGCGCCGATCTCCGAGCCGAGCAGCATCACACCCGTGGTCTCGAAGGCGAGCGAACAGATCAGCGGCACGCTCAGGCCCAGGGCGTCCATCGCGCGGCGCGCGCCGATCAGACTTGCCTTGGTCTGCAGCAGGTCCTGCGTGGTCTCCACGATCAGGGCGTCCGCGCCACCGGCGATCAGGCCCTCGGCGTTCTGCTGGTAGCCGTCACGCAGGACGTCGTACGCGATGTGGCCGAGCGACGGCAGCTTCGTGCCCGGGCCGATCGAGCCGAGGACCCAGCGCTGCCTGCCGTCCTTGGCGTCGAACTCGTCGGCGACCTCACGGGCTATCCGGGCGCCCGCCTCGGACAGCTCGAAGATCCGGTCGGCGATCTCGTACTCGTTGGCCGCCGAGTGGTTTGATCCGAACGTGTTGGTCTCGACGCAGTCGACGCCCACCTCGAAGTACGCCTCGTGCACGGAGCGGACGATGTCGGGGCGGGTGACGTTCAGGATCTCGTTGCAGCCCTCGAGGTTCTCGAAGTCCTCCAGCGTCGGATCCTGCGCCTGGAGCATGGTGCCCATCGCTCCGTCGGCCACCACGACACGGGTGGCGAGGGCCTCACGGAGGGCATCTGCGCGCCTCCGGCTCTCGGCAAGCTCGGACGAAAGGGACGGGTTCGGCGACGAGGCCATGAAGGTGCTCCCTGAAGTGCGACGGCTGTCGGCTTTGCGCTTCCCATGGAAGACGCACGCCGTCAGGGTAGCCCGGAGCACCGCCGAAGGGTCAGGGGCGTCCACGGGGCGGACGGGTCGTGGCGTGTGCGCCGTCGGGGTGAAGACGGACGGAACATGTGGCGACCACCCATTAGCGGGAGCTCCGCAACGAACGGTAGGGTTCGACAATGCCGAACGGTGGCAGCGAATCGCGCGCCGGCGGTCAAGGGGACGGAGGCAGCACGGCGATGGCACGGAACATCCAGTCGCTCGAACGGGCGGCGGCGATGCTGCGGCTGCTCGCGGGCGGCGAGCGGCAGCTCGGCCTGTCGGACATCGCCTCCTCGCTTGGCCTGGCCAAGGGTACGGCCCACGGCATATTGCGCACTCTTCAGCAGGAGGGGTTCGTCGAGCAGGACACGGCTTCCGGGCGCTATCAGCTGGGCGCCGAGCTGCTGCGTCTCGGGACCACCTACCTCGACGTGCACGAACTGCGGGCACGCGCGCTGGTGTGGACGGACGATCTGGCCCGCTCCAGTGGCGAGAGCGTCTATCTGGGCGTGCTGCACCAGCAGGGCGTGCTGATCGTGCACCATGTCTTCCGGCCCGACGACAGCCGCCAGGTGCTGGAGGTCGGGGCCATGCAGCCCTTGCACTCCTCGGCGCTGGGCAAGGTCCTGTCGGCGTACGACCCGGTGGCGCACAGCGAGGTCCTGGAGGCCGAGCGCAAGACGTTCACGCCGCGCACGGTCAGTGAGCTCGACGATTTCGAGGGCGTGCTCGACCTGACCCGCGCGCGCGGGTTCGCGGAGGACGTCGAGGAGACCTGGACGGGCGTCGCCTCCGTGGCCGCCCCCATCTACAACCGGCGGCGGATGCCGGTCGGCGCGGTGGGCATCACCGGGGCGGTGGAGCGGGTCTGCAAGGACGGGGAGCTGCGCCCGGATCTGGTCGCGGCGGTAAGGGACTGCGCCCGCGCGGTGTCACGGGATCTGGGCGCCGGGCGGTTTTGAACCACGTACAGCCAAGGCCGGTACGTCGACGTCGACGTACCGGCCTTTCTCGCGTGCGCGCGGCCGCACGCGACGCGACTGATCACCGGCGCGCCACCACGTGAAGTGCCCGGTCGGACGCGGTGCGCCGCCGTCCCAAGATCGATACACCACAGCGATCAATAACGATCGTGTTTTCGAGAACAGGACCCTTGACGAGCTGGTAAGACGGGGGCAAGACTCCCGTCCATCGGTCGGCATTGTCGAACACCTACCGGCAATACGCGCTAGAGTGTGACAACGCCAAGGGCCGGTATCGCTCTCATTTCCCGAGAGCACGAACCACCGGAGGGACCCGGGGTTCGGCTTCCCCTGGACGAAGGACAAAGGAGTCGCGGGTGTCCAGCTCCGACATCTTCATCGGCGAGACCATCGGTACCGCCGTGCTCATCCTGCTGGGTGGTGGCGTGTGCGCCGCCGTCACGCTGAAGGCCTCCAAGGCGCGCAACGCCGGATGGCTCGCCATCACCTTCGGGTGGGGCTTCGCGGTACTGACCGCGGTCTACATCTCGGCACCGCTTTCCGGTGCGCACCTCAACCCGGCCGTGACCCTCGCGCTCGCGATCAAGGACAACGACTTCAGCAACGTCGCCACCTACTGGGGCGGTCAGCTGCTCGGCGCCATGATCGGTGCCACTCTGGTCTGGGTCGCCTACTACGGCCAGTTCCACGCGCACCTCACCGACCGCGAGATCGTCGGCGGCCCGGGCGCGCAGGCCACCAAGACCAAGGCCGTCGAGGCCCAGGAGACCGGAGCCGGCCCCGTGCTCGGCATCTTCTCCACCGGCCCCGAGATCCGTAACGCGGTGCAGAACCTCGCCACCGAGATCATCGGCACCGTCGTACTCGTCCTCGCGGTCCTCACGCAGGGCCTGAACGACAACGGCAACGGCCTGGGCACCCTGGGCGCCCTGATCACCGCCCTCGTGGTGGTCAGCATCGGCCTCTCCCTCGGTGGCCCGACGGGCTACGCGATCAACCCGGCCCGTGACCTCGGACCGCGCATCGTGCACGCCCTGCTCCCCCTGCCCAACAAGGGTGGTTCCGATTGGAGCTACGCCTGGATCCCGGTCGCCGGTCCGCTCATCGGCGGCGCGATCGCAGCAGGCATATACAACGTCGCCTTCGCCTAGAGCATCGCTGTGAGCAAGCCTCACGAGCCGCTCGCACGACAGCACCGCGAAATGCACCGCGCCGTGGATACAGCCCCTTTCCTACGGAACCTCAGGAGCACACCGTGACCGACGCACACACCGCCGGCCCCTTCATCGCCGCGATCGACCAGGGCACCACCTCGTCCCGCTGCATCGTCTTCGACCGCGACGGACGCATCGTCTCCGTCGACCAGAAGGAGCACGAGCAGATCTTCCCGAAGCCGGGCTGGGTCGAGCACAACGCCGCCGAGATCTGGACCAACGTCCAGGAGGTCGTCGCCGGGGCCATCGAGAAGGCCGGCATCACCCGCGACGACATCAAGGCCATCGGCATCACCAACCAGCGCGAGACCACGCTGCTGTGGGACAAGAACACCGGTGAGCCCGTCCACAACGCCCTCGTCTGGCAGGACACCCGCACCGACGCGCTCTGCAAGGAGCTCGGCCGCAACGTCGGCCAGGACCGCTTTCGCCGCGAGACCGGCCTGCCGCTCGCGTCGTACTTCGCCGGCCCCAAGGCCCGCTGGCTGCTCGACAACGTCGAGGGCCTGCGCGAGCGCGCCGAGGCCGGGGACATCCTCTTCGGCACCATGGACACCTGGGTCATCTGGAACCTGACCGGCGGTGTCAACGGCGGCAAGCACGTCACCGACGTCACCAACGCCTCCCGCACCATGCTGATGAACCTGCACACCCTGGAGTGGGACGAGAAGATCGCCGAGTCCATCGGCGTCCCGCTGGCGATGCTGCCCGAGATCCGTTCCTCCGCCGAGGTGTACGGCGAGATCACCGGCGGCAAGCTCGGCGACCTGCTCGGCGGCATCCCGGTCGCCTCGGCGCTCGGCGACCAGCAGGCGGCCCTGTTCGGCCAGACCTGTTTCTCCGAGGGCGAGGCCAAGTCCACGTACGGCACCGGCACCTTCATGCTGATGAACACCGGTGACAAGATCATCAACTCGTACTCGGGCCTGCTGACCACGGTCGGCTACCGGATCGGCGACCAGGCGCCGGTCTACGCCCTCGAGGGCTCCATCGCCGTCACCGGCTCGCTGGTGCAGTGGATGCGCGACCAGATGGGCCTGATCAAGTCCGCCGCCGAGATCGAGACGCTCGCGTCGTCGGTCGAGGACAACGGCGGTGCCTACTTCGTGCCGGCCTTCTCCGGTCTGTTCGCCCCGTACTGGCGCCCGGACGCCCGTGGTGTGATCACCGGTCTCACCCGGTACGTCACCAAGGCGCACATCGCGCGCGCCGTCCTGGAGGCCACGGCCTGGCAGACCCGTGATGTCAGCGACGCCATGACGAAGGACTCCGGCGTCGAGCTCACGGCTCTCAAGGTCGACGGCGGCATGACCTCCAACAACCTGCTGATGCAGACCCTGGCCGACGTCCTGGACGCCCCCGTGGTGCGCCCGATGGTCGCCGAGACCACCTGCCTCGGCGCCGCCTACGCCGCCGGTCTCGCCGTCGGCTTCTGGACCAACACCGAGGACCTGCGCGCCAACTGGCGCCGGGCCGCCGAGTGGACCCCGAACATGGCCGCGGAGACCCGCGACCGTGAGTACAAGAGCTGGCTCAAGGCCGTCGAGCGGACCATGGGCTGGATCGAGGACGAGGAGTAAGACGCAATGACCACCCTGCAGAGTGTCCCGGCTCTTGGGACGCACCCGGCCAACGGCTCCGCTGCGTTCAATTTCAAAGCAGTGAGCCGCGCCGAAACCCGGGAGCAGCTGTCCAAGGCGGCATACGACCTCCTGGTGATCGGTGGCGGAATTCTGGGCATCTCCACCGCCTGGCATGCCGCGCAGTCGGGCCTGCGGGTGGCCCTGGTGGACGCCGGCGACTTCGCCGGCGCCACCTCCTCCGCCTCCTCCAAGCTGCTCCACGGCGGTCTGCGCTACCTGCAGACCGGCGCGGTGAAGCTGGTGGCGGAGAACCACTTCGAGCGCCGTGCGGTCTCCCGGCAGGTGGCTCCCCACCTGGCGAACCCGCTCACGTTCTACCTCCCCGTGTACAAGGGCGGGCCGCACGGCGCGGCGAAGCTCGGAGCGGGCGTCTTCGCCTACTCCGCCCTGTCGGGTTTCGGCGACGGCGTCGGACACCTGCTGAGCCCCTCGAAGGCCGCGCAGGACGTGCCCGAGCTGCGCACCGACAACCTGAAGGCCGTCGCCGTGTACGGCGACGACCAGATGAACGACTCCCGGATGGCCCTGATGACGGTCCGCGCGGCCGTCGAGTCGGGTGCCGTCGTCCTCAACCACGCCGAGGTGACCGGCCTGCGCTTCACCCGGGGCCGGGTCACGGGCGCGGACCTCAAGGACCGCACCAACGGCGAGGAGTTCGGCGTCGACGCCCGCCTCGTCCTCAACGCCACCGGACCCTGGGTCGACCATCTGCGCACGATGGAGGACCCGAACTCGGCGCCGTCCATCCGCCTGTCGAAGGGCGCGCACCTGGTCCTCAAGCGCACCTCCCCCTGGAAGGCCGCGCTCGCCACCCCGATCGACAAGTACCGCATCACCTTCGCCCTCCCCTGGGAGGACATGCTGCTGCTCGGCACCACCGACGAGGAGTACGAGGGTGACCCGGGCGAGGTCGCGGTCAACGAGAAGGACATAGCCCAGATACTCGACGAGGCCGCGTTCTCCATCCGCGACCAGCAGCTCTCCCGTGACCTGATCACGTACTCCTTCGCCGGTCTGCGGGTGCTGCCCGGCGGACCCGGCGACACCTCGAAGGCCAAGCGCGAGACGGTCGTCACGGAAGGCCGTGGCGGGATGCTCTCCGTCGCGGGCGGCAAGTGGACCACCTTCCGGCACATCGGCCGTACGGTCATGAAGAAGCTGGAGGCGCTGCCGGGCCGCCCGCTGGGCGAGGACTTCGAGCCGATCTCCGAGCTGCCGAAGAAGCTTCCGCTGCCCGGCGTCGCCAACCCCCGCGCGGTCGCCCATCGACTTCTGGTCGACGGTCCGGCGCCGGGCCCGCGCATGGCGGCGGACACCGCCAGGCACCTGGCCACGCACTACGGCTCGCTCGCCTTCGACATCGCCCGGCTGGCGAACGACGATCCCGCGCTCGGCGAGCGCGTCCACCCGGACGCCCCGGAGATCTGGGCTCAGGTCGTCTACGCCCGGGACAACGAGTGGGCCGAGACTGCGGACGACGTGCTGCGTCGCCGTACGACGCTGACGATCCGCGGCCTCGCCACGGACGAGGTCCGGTCCAAGGTCCAGGACCTGCTCGACAAGAAGTGACGCACCGCGCGTCGAAGGGCGGCTCTTTCGGGGCCGCCCTTCTCGCGTCTCCCGAGCTGGTCAGGGACGCCGCCATATCGCGTACATACGCCCGTAATGTCCCGGAGTGAGAGGGTGTGCAGGTCGCCGGTTCCCCTCTCCGTGCTCGATCTCATGCCGGTACCGTCCGGCCCCGACGCTCCGACCGCGCCACGCAATGCCGTCGAACTGGCGCATGCGGCCGAGGAGTTCGGATGTCGCCGGTCGGCGCCGGACTGGCGGTGCGCATGGCCACCATCGAAGGCGCCCGCGCGCTGGGGCTCGGCGATCACCTGGGTACGGGACACGATCGTCGACGGCCGCGTCCTGATGCGGGACCGGGCGCTCACGACGCTCGACGGGGCCGGCGCGCTCGCGGACCTGGAGGCACTTGCCTGAGCTGTGGATTCCCTTCCCTGCTCAGCTCAGTGAACCCCCATAATGTGCTGAGACATCGGATGTCTGAGCGACTGGGAGGCCCGCTATGGCAGTCACCGACGAGGCGATCGAGAAGATCAAGGGGATGATCGTCTCCGGCGCGCTGGGACCCGGCGACCGGCTGCCCAAGGAGAGCGAACTCGCCGCCGAACTCGGACTGTCCCGCAACTCCCTTCGGGAGGCCGTCCGCGCCCTGTCGCTGATCCGCATCCTGGACGTGCGCCAGGGCGACGGCACGTATGTCACCAGCCTGGACCCGCAGCTCCTGCTGGAGGCGCTGAGCTTCGTCGTCGACTTCCACCGCGACGACACCGTCCTGGAGTTCCTCGCCGTGCGGCGCATCCTGGAGCCCGCGGCCACGGCGATGGCGGCCTCCCGCATCAGTGAGCAGCAACTGGACGCCCTGACCTCCCAGTTGGACAAGCTCGGCGCCGCCCCGTCCGTGGAGGAACTCGTCGCCTCCGATCTGGACTTCCACCGGGGCATCGTGCAGAGCTCCGGCAACTCCGTCCTGTGCTCGCTCCTCGACGGACTGTCCGGACCCACCACCCGGGCCCGGATCTGGCGCGGCCTGACGCAGGAGGACGCGGTCAGCCGCACCCTGCACGAGCACCGCGCGATCCTGTCCGCCCTGCGCGACCGTGACCCGGAGGCGGCCAGGTCCTGGGCGACGGTGCACATCGCCAGCGTGGAGCAGTGGCTGCGCAGCACGCTGTGAGGCGGCGCGTGTTTCCGGGGCCTGGGCGGGGCAGTGATCCGTTCACTCCCCCGTGCAAGGGGGCTGCGGAGGCCCCCTCGGCACGCCGTAAGGTTGGGGCGTACGCGAGGGCACATCGGAAGGAGGCGCTGGGTGATCGAGCTGGAGGGGGTTCCCGAGCTGATCGACCCAGTCATGGTGGCCGCGTTCGAGGGCTGGAACGACGCCGGCGACGCCGCCTCCACCGCGGTCGCGCATCTGGACAGGGAATGGAAGGGCGAGGTGTTCGCGGCGCTGGACGCCGAGGACTACTACGACTTCCAGGTGAACCGTCCCACCGTGTGGCTGGACGGCGGCGTGCGCAAGATCACCTGGCCGACCACGCGTCTGTCGGTGGTCCGGGTCGGTGGCGAGAAGCCGCGTGACCTGGTGCTGGTCCGTGGCATCGAGCCGTCGATGCGCTGGCGCTCGTTCTGCAACGAACTGCTCGGCTTCGCGCACGAGCTGGGCGTCGAGCTGGTGGTGATCCTGGGCGCCCTGCTCGGCGACACCCCGCACACACGTCCGGTGCCGGTCAGCGGGGTCACGTCCGACCCGGACCTGGCCCGCACGATGGACCTGGAGGAGACCAAGTACGAGGGCCCCACGGGCATCGTCGGCATCCTCCAGGAGGCGTGCACGCACGCGGGCGTACCGGCCGTCTCGCTGTGGGCGGCCGTACCGCACTATGTGTCGCAGCCGCCCAACCCGAAGGCGACGCTGGCCCTCCTGAACCGTCTGGAGGATCTCATCGACCTCCGCATCCCGCTGGGTGAGCTGCCCGAGGACGCGCGGGCCTGGCAGCTGGGCGTGGATCAGCTGGCCGCCGAGGACAGCGAGGTCGCCGAGTACGTGCAGACGCTGGAGGAGGCCCGGGACACCGCCGAGCTGCCGGAGGCGTCGGGCGAGGCGATCGCCCGCGAGTTCGAGCGCTATCTGCGCCGACGGGACGGCGGCGGTCCGGCCGGGCAGGCCGGGGGTCATGCCACGGAGAGCGGCGACCCCGCCTCGTACCTCCGTGACAGCCCGAGCGGGCGCACCCGGCCGCCGAAGCCGCAGCGGCCCGAGACGGACGCCGACCCCGACGCCGAGGGTCCTGAGGACACCTCCGACGACTCCTCCGGAGATTCCTCGGAGGACTGAGGCAGCGGGGGGCGGTGCGCGCGGCGCACCGCCCGCCGGCCGTCATACCTGGTCGACCGCCCCCACGTCGTACTCCGTCTCCGGCGCCGGCTCGGCGTCAAGGCGCGCGTCGGGCAGATACGGCTGCCCCCGCCATGCCGCGACCGTCGTGGAGATACGGAAGCGCGGATCCGTGATCGGGGCGACTGCTCGATGCAGTTGGCGGTGAAGGCGGGGCCCGGCACCCATGCGCCAGTCGGTCGCCGCGACGGTGAGATCGCCGGGCTCGCTGTGCCGACCGCGCGATCCGATACAGCCGCTGCCACCCCCTCACATGACACCCGCCTCCGCAGCCTTTGGCCGGATTGCGGCGTGACATCTGTTTCAGGACGTATTGCACAGGGTTCCCCATTCAACTTGTTTTCAAACCGAGTTGGCGAACACGGGGTGGACGAGTCGCCCTGGGCGTGCCAGGTTGTGCCCCGAAGGCGCGGCCCGGTGACGGGACATGGCACCGCGTCGTCCCGCGACAAGCACGGAACGGGCACGGCCAGCACAGGGCACGGCAGAGCACACGCAGGGACCGGCACCCGCAGGGATCGAAGGGAGCGGTACGCGATGACCGACCAGGTACAGCCGGCGCAGGGCCCGGGAACATCCGGGCCGGGGCCCGACGGAGCGGGATTCACCTACCGAGGAGCCGAGCAGGAGCTGATCGTCGTCGCACGCCCCGAAGCCCGGCTCCGTGTCCGGGCCGAGGGCGTCCGTTCGGCGGCCGGCGCCGACGTATCGGCCCTCAACATGTTCCTCAGCGACGAACAGCTCGCCCTGGAACCGCTGTTCGGGAGCGAGGAGCGACTGCGGCAGTCCGCGGCGACGAGCGCCGAGAGCGGACCCGACCTCGCGCTCTTCTACCGGGTGCGCGGCATCGAGGACCGCGCCCAGGAACTGCGCTCACGGATCGCCGCACTGCCGGAGATCGACACGGCGTATGTGAAGCCCGGCGCCGTCCCCGCCTCGGTGGGGTCGGTCGGGCAGAGTTCGGACGACAGCCAGCGCCTGAAGGAAGGCGCGCCCGTCACGCCCGACTTCACCAGCCGCCAGGGCTACCTGCGTCCGGCGCCCGAGGGCATCGACGCGTACTGGGCCTGGCAGCGGCCGGGCGGCACGGGCCAGGGCGTGACGGTGATCGACGTGGAGGGGGCCTGGCAGTTCGGCCACGAGGACCTGGCCGCCAAGCTCGCGGGCGTCGTCGTCGGCACTCCGCTGGCGGACCTGGCCTGGCGCAACCACGGCACCGCCGTCATCGGGGTGATCGGCGGCGACCAGGGTGAGCGGGGGATCACCGGCATCGTGCCGGACGCCGTGACCGCGGCCGCGTCCTTCCAGGGCCTCGGCACGGCCGCCGCGATCCACACGGCGGCGGAACGGCTGAACCCCGGCGACGTCATCCTCGTCGAACTGCACGCACCGGGGCCGCGGTTCGACTTCGAACAGCGCGACGACCAGCAGGGTTACATAGCCGTCGAGTGGTGGCCGGACAACTTCGCGGCCATCCGGTACGCGACCGCCAAGGGTGTCCTCGTCGTGGCGGCCGCGGGCAACGGCGCCGAATCGCTCGACGACGCGGTGTACGAGCGCCGCCCGGCCGAGTTCCCCGAGTGGTGGCGCAACCCGTTCAACCCCTCCAACCAGTCCTCCGGGGCGGTCCTGGTCGGCGCGGGCGCACCGCCGCCCGGCACACACGGCCGCGACCACGGCCCCGACCGCTCACGGCTCGCGTTCTCCAACTACGGGGCCCGCGTGGACGCGCAGGGCTGGGGACGCGAGGTCACGACCACCGGCGGCTTCTGGGACCGGCCCGGCGATCTGCAGGGCGGCGCCGAGGAGATCGTCTGGTACACGGACACGTTCTCCGGGACCTCCTCCGCCTCCCCGGTGGTGGTCGGCACCCTGGCCGCGCTGCAGGGCATGCTCAAGGCGGCGGGTCAGCAGCCGATGTCCCCGGAGCGTGCGCACGCGGTGCTGCGGGCCACCGGATCCCCGCAGCAGGACGCGCCGGGCCGGCCCGCCTCCCAGCGGATCGGCAACCGGCCGGACATCAAGGCGGCGGTCACCCATCTGCTGCCGCAGGCGGTCGGCTCGGGCCAGGCCGAGCGGTACTGGGACGAACTGCTGCCGTATCCGCGTGAACTCCCGCCGAGGCTCCGGCTCTACGTGTCCGGCGCCTGGCGAAACCTCAACAACCCGACCCCCGAGATCCGCCAGGCGGTGCACTCCGCCTTCGCGGGGGGACGGCCCGACGTACGTGTCTGGTTCTCGGACGACGAGATTGTCGGCCTGGTCGTCACGGGCTGACGACATCCGACCGGCACTCAACCACGCTCAACCAATCGCTCAACCACCCGCTCAACCAATGAGGGAAGGTGGCACCCGCATGAGCACCACCCCGCAGATGAGCCAACTGGGACAGCAGCAAGGCCAGTACCAGGGACAGCAGGGCCAGCAGGGTCCGAGCACGGCGCCCCCGCAGCCGTACGGGCAGGAGCAGGGCATGGGGCAGCAGCAGCCGTTCGGGCAGCAGCAGGGCATCGGCCAGCAGCAGCCCTTCGGCCAGCAGATGCAGCAGCCGTACGGGCAGCAGGGGATCGGCCAGCAGGGCATCGGCCAGCAGCAGATTCCGCAGCACCTGCAGCAGCAGCTCCAGCAGCTCGGCCAGCAGCAGCCCTTCCAGCAGCTGCTCCACCAGCTCGGTGGGCAGCAGCAACAGCAGCTGGGCCAGCCGCTCGTGCTGCCGAGCGCGGTCGAGCGCCAGGCACTGGTGAGCGGCGTGGCCACGAAGTTCTGGGACGTGGTCACCCCGCTGCCGGGCCAGCCGTCGATCCTCTACCTGTTCATCAACAACGCCTGGCGTCCCCTGGTGAACCCCAACCAGGTGACCCATGACGAGGTCCAGGAGGCCTTCGCCTTCGGACAGCAGGTGATCGGGATCTACGACTCGGGCAGCAACGCCGTCCAGGCCGTCATCGTGAACAAGCAGTAGGCACGGACGATCCGGCGCAGAGGGCGCCGGGCGGGTGACAACCCGCCCCGCGCCCCCCCCCCGTGGTGCTAAACGGCCGCACCCACCCCGGCGTGCCCCGCGCCCGCCCCCACGCCCGGGGGGCCCCCCGCCCGG